>NZ_JCALDB010000040.1:0-11077 GCF_059812645.1 Mycobacterium sp. NGS45
AGGCGGCGTTGTCGGCGCAGGCGTTTCATGTCGGTGAGGCGGCGGCGGCGTTTCAGGGGTCGCATGCCCGGTTTGTGGCGATGGCTGCGCGGGTGAATGCGTTGCTGGACATGGCGCAGGTGAATCTGGCGGATGCGGGTTCGACGTATGTCGCAGCAGACGCGGCGGCGGCGTCCGGTTACACCGGGGTTTAGGGAGGATTTGTCTGATGTCGCAGATTATGTACAACTACCCGGCGATGTTGGCCCATGCCGGGGAGATGAATGGGTATGCGGGCACGTTGCAGGCGGTGGGTGCTGATATCGCCAGTGAGCAGGCGGCGTTGCAGGCGGCGTGGCAGGGCGATACGGGTATGACGTATCAGGCGTGGCAGGTGCAGTGGAATCAGGTGATGGAGGAGTTGGTGCGGGCGTATCACGCGATGGCGACCACGCATGAGACCAACACCATGATGATGAACGCTCGCGACACCGCCGAAGCCGCCAAGTGGGGCTGACGGCGCGACGCACTTGCGCGGTTGCGACCGCGTCCAGCGGAAATTCCGCGCTGATCACTCCGGCGTAGGGTCACTGGAATGCCTTTAATGCGTAGTGACGGTGACAGCTGGGATATCACCACAAGCGTCGGCTCGACAGCCCTGTTCGTAGCCACCGCCCGGGCGCTGGAAGCCCGTAAACCCGATCCGGCAGCAGTCGATCCGTATGCGGAGCTGTTCTGTCGTGCGGCCGGCGGGGAGTCCGAAGCAGTGCTGGAGGGCAATCTGCCCGATCATGAATTGCTGACCAGCGACTTCGGTGAGCACTTCGTCAACTTCCAGGGTGCGCGCACCCGCTACTTCGACGACTTCTTCCGCGGCGTCAGCGATGCCGGCATCACCCAGGTGGTGTTTCTGGCGGCCGGGTTGGACTCCCGCGCCTACCGGCTGGACTGGCCCGATGGCACGACCATCTTCGAACTGGACCAGCCCCAGGTACTCGCCTTCAAGAGCTACGTGCTGTCTCAGCGCGGTATCCGGTCAACCGCGGAACGGCGCGAGGTCGCCGTCGATCTGCGCGAGGACTGGCCGCAGGCGCTGCGCGACGCCGGCTTCGACCCGGCTCGACCTTCGGCATGGATCGCCGAAGGTCTGTTGATCTACCTTCCGGCTGAGGCGCAGGATCAGCTGTTCACCGGAATCGACGGGCTGGCCGCCCCTGGCAGTCGGGTCGCGGTCGAGGACGGCGCTCCGATGCCCGACGAGGCTTTCGACGCCGCGGTGGAAGCCGAAGTGGCGGCCGGCGATGACAGCCGCAATTTTCATCGGCTGGTCTACAACGAGCGCTGCGCGCCGGCCGACGAGTGGTTCGGCGCACGCGGCTGGGACGCGGTCGCCACACCCTTGGCGGACTGCCTACGTGAACTGGACCGTCCGGTCCCGGGGCCGGGCACCCAGGCCGGTCAGATGATCCTGCGGAACTCACTGGTCCGGGCGGTCAAGAGGTAGGTGATGCCGGCGCTGCCGGCCGCTGTCGTCAAGGAGCCCCCCATGGGGTAACGTGCCAACAATCGAAAATGATTTTCAATAAGGAGCGGGAATGAGCTGGACCGATGTCGGCGCCTGCGCGCCGGGTCTACCTGCTACTGGAGGCCGAGCCGCGGTGATGGAGACCACTCGGCGATCGTCTCTACCGACCTCGACAGTTAGCTTATGCAATGCTAACTTCAGCCGAGTTGGCTTGGGGATTTCGGGTGAAGGGGCGAGTTACGCATGAACAACGGTGATGCGGCTCTGCTCGCACCCCAGGCCCGAGTCGACGAGGAGACCCTCAGCCGGTTCGCCACCTGCTGCCGCGCCCTGGGCATCCCGGTCTACCAGCGGCAACGGCCTGCCGATCTGGATGCGGCCCGCGCCGGCTTCGCGGCGCTGACCCGGGTCGCACACGAGCAGTGCGACGCGTGGACCGGCTTGGCCGCCGCCGGCGACCAGTCGCCGCGGGTGCTGGCCGCCGTCTCGCAGACGGCCGCCACCGCCGGAGCCCTGCAGCGCCGGCTCGACCTGAAAGCGGGTGCTCTCGGCTTCCAGTACGACACCGGGCTGTACCTGAAGTTCCGCGCCACCGAGGCCGACGACTTCCACCTGGCCCACGCCGCCCAGCTGGCGATGGCGGGCCGCTGCGCCGAGGCGAACGAGATCGTCGCCGAGATCACCGAGCGCCGTCCCGCCTGGAACGACGCCCAGTGGCTGGCGATCTCGGTGAACCACCACGCCGGACGGTGGTCGGACATGGTCAAACTGCTGACCCCGATCGTCAACGACCCCGACCGCGACGAGCTGTTCACCCACGCCGCCAAGATCGCGCTGGGAATCGCCTTGGCACGCCTGGGGATGTACGCGCCGGCGCTGTCCTACCTGGAGGAGCCGGAGGGCCCGATCGCGGTCGCCGCCACCGACGGCGGATTGGCCAAGGGCCTGATCCTGCGGGCGCAGGGCGACGACGAGACGGCCGAGGAGGTGCTGCAGGACCTCTATGCCGCCAATCCGGAGGACGAGCAGGTCCAGCATGCTCTGCTGGACCACAGCTTCGGGATCGTCACCACCACCGCGGCCCGCATCGAGGCTCGCACCGACCCGTGGGACCTCGAGACCGAGCCGAGTGCCGAGGACTTCGTCGACCCGGCCGCCCACGAACGCAAGGCCGAGCTGCTGGCCGAGGCCGAACGCGAACTCGGCGAGTTCATCGGCCTGTCCGAGGTCAAGAACCAGGTGCAGCGACTCAAGAGCTCGGTGGCCATGGAGGTGGTGCGTAAGCAGCACGGGCTGGCCGTCGGCCAGCGCACCCACCACCTTGTGTTCGCCGGCCCGCCCGGGACCGGTAAGACCACCATCGCCCGCGTGGTCGCCAAGATCTACTGCGGCCTGGGGCTGCTGAAGAAGGAGAACATCAAAGAGGTGCACCGTGCCGACCTGATCGGTCAGCACATCGGTGAGACGGAGGCCAAGACCAACGCCATCATCGACAGTGCACTCGACGGTGTGCTGTTCCTCGACGAGGCCTACGCACTGGTGGCCACCGGCGCCAAGAACGACTTCGGCCTGGTCGCCATCGACACCCTGCTGGCGCGGATGGAGAACGACCGTGACCGGCTGGTGGTGATCGTCGCGGGTTACCGCGCCGACCTGGACCGGTTCCTGGACACCAACGAAGGTCTGCGGTCCCGTTTCACCCGCAGCATCGACTTCCCGTCCTACCAGCCGCCCGAGCTGGTCGAGATCGCCCACAAGATGGCCGAGCAGCGCGACAGCCGCTTCGAGAAGACCGCGCTCGAGGAGATGGAGGCGCTGTTCGGCCAGCTGGCCGCCGCATCTCACCCGGATGCGAACGGGATCGCCCGCCGCAGCCTGGACATCGCCGGCAACGGCCGATTCGTGCGAAACCTGGTCGAACGCTCTGAGGAGGAGCGCGAGTTCCGGCTCGACCACTCCGAGCAGTCCGGTACCGGCGTCTTCACCGATGAGGAGCTCATGACCATCACGACCGAAGACGTCCGTTACTCGGTGGCGCCGTTGCTGCGTGGCCTGGGACTGGAGGCCAACGCATGAGCGGTCAGCTCGACCGATCGGATGACGAACGGCGTTCCTTCGCGTCCCGCACCCCGGTCAACGAAAATCCCGACCGGGTCGAATACCGGCGCGGGTTCGTCACCAAGCATCAGGTGAGCGGTTGGCGGTTCGTGATGCGGCGGATCGCCTCGGGCGTGGCCCTGCACGACACCCGCATGCTGGTGGAGCCGTTGCGCTCGCAAGCGCGGGCGGTGCTGATGGGTCTGCTGGTGCTGGCCACGGTGGCCGGTGGCTGCTTCGTGTTCACCCTGATCTGGCCCAACGGCGCGGCCGCCAACGACCCGGTGCTGTCGGACAAGTCCACTTCCGCGTTGTACGTGCGGGTGGGTGACCAACTGCACCCGGTACTGAACCTGACCTCCGCACGGCTGATCGTCGGCCGTCCGGTCAATCCGACTTCAGTGAAAAGCGCTGCGCTGGACAAGATTCCGCGCGGCAACCTGATCGGTATTCCCGGCGCCCCGGAGCGGATGGTGCAGAACGACGGCCACGACGCGGACTGGACGGTCTGCGACTCGGTGGCCGGCTCCACCGCCGGAGTCACGGTGATCGGCGGGCCGCTGGCCGACGGCGGTTCCCGCGCCGGCGCGCTCGGTGGCCAGCAGGCGGTGCTGACCGACAACGGTGCCGGTGCCTGGCTGCTGTGGAACGGCAAACGCAGCCGGATCGATCTCGGCGACCGGGCCATCACCGGCGCGCTGGGCCTCAGCGAGCGGGGCGCGGCTGTTCCCCACCCGCGTTCGATCGCGACCGGGCTGTTCAACAGCGTTCCCGAGGCGCCCGCACTGACCGCGCCGATGATCCCCGGTGCCGGTAACAAGCCGTCGTTCGAGCTGCGGCCCGACGTGCCGGTGGGCGCGGTCGTGTCGGCGCACTCCCTGGAGGGCAACTCGGAGGGCACCGTCCAGTACTACGCGGTGCTGGCGGACGGCTTGCAGCCGATCTCGGAGGTGGTGGCTGCGGTGTTGCGCAACACCGATTCGCACGGGCTGGACCGGCCGCCGCTGCTGGCCGCCGATGACATCGCCCGGCTGCCGGTGTCGCACGGTCTGGACGTCTCCCGCTTCCCCGAGCGGCCGGTCAGCCTCACCGACGCGGTCTCCGCCCCGGTCACCTGCGCGCACTGGAGCAGGCCGGCCGGTGCCAGCACCAGTTCGCTGACCCTGCTGTCAGGTTCGTCGCTGCCGCTGCGCGAGGGCGTGCGCACCCTGGACCTGGTCGGTGCCGGAGTCGGCGGGACCGCCGCCCGGGTGGCGCTGAGTCCGGGCACCGGATACTTCGTGCAGAGCGTCAGCAGCGACCCCACGGCGGATCCGTCAGCGGGCCCGCTGTTCTGGATTTCCGACACCGGTGTGCGCTACGGCGTCAACACCGAGGCCGGCGTAAACGGTGGCGACGGTGACACCGTCTCGGCGCTCGGTTTGAACCGGCCGGCGGTGCCGATTCCGTGGTCGGTGTTGTCGCAGTTCGCCCTTGGTCCGACGTTGTCGCGCGCGGATGCCCTGTTGGCTCATGACGGGTTGGCGCCGGATCAGCGGCCCGCGCGTCGCGTCAGCAGCGAACTGGGTGCATCGAACGGGGGAGAGACCCGATGAGTCGTTTGATTTTCGAGGCGCGTCGCCGCCTGCCGGTGCCGCCGATGGACAAGGGCACCATCACCATCGAGCCGCCGCCGGAGTTGCCGCGGTTGGTTCCGGCGTCGTTTTTGCAGCGGGCGTTGCCGGTGGTGATCGTCATCCTGATCGTGGGCATGGTGATCGCGATGGTCGCCACCGGGATGCGGTTGATCTCCCCGGTGATGCTGTTCTTCCCCTTCGCGCTGTTGGTGGCCGCGGCCGGCATCTATCGCGGTGGCGACAAGAAGGCCCGCACTGTCGAGGTCGACGCCGAGCGGGCCGACTACCTGCGCTACCTGTCGGTGGTGCGCGACAACATCCGGGGCGCCGCGGCAAAGCAGCGGATGGCTGCCGAGTGGTCGCACCCCGACCCGTCGGATCTGGCAGCCGTGCCGGGCTCGCGTCGACAGTGGGAACGCGACCCGCATGACGAGGACTTCCTGGTGCTGCGCACCGGGCGGCACTCGGTGCCGCTGGCCAGTGCGGTGCGGGTCACCGACACCGCAGACGAGATCGACCTGGAGCCGGTGTCGCACAGCGCATTACGCAGCCTGCTCGACACTCAGCGCACGGTGCGCGACGTACCCGTCGGTGTGGATCTGACGAAGGTGTCGCGTGTCACCGTGCTCGGCGACGGCGAGGAAGCCGCCGACGATGTGCGTGCCGCGCTGCGTGCCTGGGTGGCCCAATCGGTCACCTGGCATGACCCGACCGTGCTGGGGGTGGCATTGGCCTCCCAGGAGCTGGAGTCCTCGGCTTGGTCGTGGCTGAAATGGTTGCCGCACGTTGACATCCCGGGTTCTGTCGACGGTGTCGGCCCGGCCCGGTACCTGGCCACCGGTGCGCAGGAGCTGGCCGCGCTGCTGGCTCCGGTGCTGGCAGACCGGCCGGCGTTCACCGGCGGACCGGCCGAGACCTCGCGGCACCTGCTGGTCATCATCGACGATCCCGACTTCGACGTCGCGGCGTCACCGCTGGGCGCGGCGCGCGCCGGGGTCACCATCGTGCAGCGCAGCAGCGTGGCCCCGCATCGTGAGCAGTATCCCGATCCGGAACGGCCGATCCTGCGAATCAGCGCGGGCGGCAAGACGATTGATCGCTGGCAGACCGGCGGCTGGCAGAGCTACATCGACGACGCCGACAGCCTCGGCGCCGATGAGGCGGCGCACCTGGCGCGGCGGCTGTCGCGCTGGGACTCCAACCCGACACACGTCGGGCTGCGCTCGGCCAGCACCCGCGGTGCCACCTTCGGCACCCTGTTGGGCATCCCCGACGCCTCGCGTCTGGACGTGCCGGCATTGTGGGCGCCTCGCAACCGCGACGAGGAGCTGCGGGTTCCGATCGGGGTCACCGCGACCGGCGAACCGCTGATCTTCGACCTCAAGGACGAGGCCGAGGGCGGCATGGGCCCGCACGGGTTGATGATCGGTATGACCGGCTCCGGCAAGTCGCAGACGCTGATGTCGATCCTGCTGTCGTTGCTCACCACGCATTCCGCGGATCGGCTGATCGTGATCTACGCCGACTTCAAGGGCGAGGCCGGCGCGGACATCTTCCGGCACTTCCCGCAGGTCGTCGCGGTCATCTCGAACATGGCCGAGAAGAAGTCGCTGGCGGACCGATTCGCCGACACGCTGCGCGGTGAGGTGGCCCGACGTGAGCTGCTGCTGCGTGAGGCCGGCCGGCAGGTCCAAGGCAGCGCGTTCAACTCGGTGACCGAGTACGAGGCCGCGATCGCCGCCGGTCATGACCTGGCACCGATCCCGACGCTGTTCATCGTCGCCGACGAGTTCACCCTGATGCTCGCCGATCACCCGGAGTACGCCGAACTGTTCGACTACGTTGCGCGTAAGGGACGGTCGTTCCGAATCCACATCCTGTTCGCATCACAGACTCTGGATGTGGGCAAGATCAAGGACATCGACAAGAACACGTCGTACCGGATCGGGCTGAAGGTCGCCTCGCCGAGCGTGTCTCGTCAGATCATCGGGGTCGAGGACGCCTACCACATCGAATCCGGCAAGGAACACAAAGGCGAAGGCTTCCTGGTGCCCGCACCGGGAGCGGCGCCGATCAAGTTCCGCAGCACCTACGTCGACGGCATCTACGACCCGCCGCGGCAGTCCAAAGCCGTGGTGATGCATGCGATTCCGGAACCCAAGCTGTTCACCGCCGGTCCGGTCGCCTCCGGCGAGGAGACCACCGTGGTGGCCGAACCCGATGACGAGGCACTGGGTCCGCCGCGCAAGCTGATCGCCACGATCGGCGACCAGCTGGCCAACTACGGTCCGCAGGCCCCGCAGCTGTGGCTGCCTCCGCTGGACGAGCCGATTCCGCTGGTGGCGACGCTGGCCCAGGCCGGCATCGGCGAGCGGCAGTTGCGCTGGCCGCTGGGTGAGATCGACAAGCCGTTCGACATGCGCCGCGACCCGCTGGTGTTCGACGCCCGCTCGGCCAGTGGCAACATGCTGATCCACGGTGGGCCCAAATCCGGGAAAACCACTGCGCTGCAGACGTTCATCATGTCGGCGGCCAGCCTGCACTCGCCTCGCGAGGTCACCTTCTACTGCCTGGACTACGGCGGCGGCCAGCTGCGTGGACTGCAGGACCTGGCGCACGTGGGCAGCGTGGCATCCGGGCTGGAGCCCGAGCGGATCCGCCGCACGTTCGGCGAACTGGAGCAGTTGCTGACCGCCCGCCAACAGCGCGAGGCGTTCCGCGACGGCAGCATCGGCTCGCTGAACGACGGCTACGGCGAGGTCTTCCTGGTCATCGACAACCTGTATGCCTTCAGCCGGGACAACACCGACGCGTTCAACACCCGTAATCCGTTGCTGGCCAAGGTGACCGAGCTAGTCAACGTCGGCCTCGCCTACGGCATCCACGTGGTGGTGACCACCCCGAGCTGGCTCGAGGTGCCGCTGGCGATGCGCGACGGACTCGGGCTGCGCCTGGAACTGAAGCTGCACGACCCGCGGGACAGCAACGTGCGGGTGGCCGGGGCGCTGACCCGCCCGGCCGAGGCCGTGCCGGCCAACCAGCCCGGCCGCGGTCTGACCATGGCCGCCGAGCACTTCTTGATCGCGCAACCCGATCTGGACCAGATCGCCGAGATCAACGCCCGGCACCCCGGTCTGGCCGCCCCGCCGGTGCGGCTGCTGCCGACCAACCTCGCCCCCGAAGAGGTCGGGACGCTGTGGCCGGCGCCGGAGCGGCTCGTCATCGGTGTGCGCGAAGAGGACCTGGCACCCGTCGAGGTCGACTTCACCACCAACCCGCTGGTGATGGTGCTCGGGGACAGTAAGTCGGGCAAGACCACGCTGCTGCGGCACATCATTCGCACCGTGCGGGAGAACAGCACCGCCGACGAGGTGGCGTTCACGGTGCTCGATCGCCGACTGCACCTGGTCGACGAACCGCTGTTCCCCGACAACGAGTACACCGCCAACATCGACCGGGTGATCCCGGCGATGCTGGGACTCTCGGCGCTGATCGGTTCGCGCCGGCCACCGGCCGGGCTGTCGGCCGCGGATCTGGCGGGGTGGAGCTACGAGGGCCACACCCACTACCTGATCATCGACGACGTCGACGCCATCCCGGACTCCCCGGCCTTGACCGGTCCGTACGCGGGCCAGCGGCCGTGGACGAACCTGATCGGGTTGCTGTCCCAGGCGGGCGATCTCGGGTTGCGAGTGGTCGTCACCGGCCGGGCCACCGGCTCGGCGCATGCGCTGATGACCAACCCGTTGCTGCGTCGCCTCAACGACCTGCAGGCCACCACCTTGATGCTGTCCGGCAACCCCGCAGACAGCGGCAAGATCCGCGGCCAACGCTTCGGACGCCTTCCGGCAGGCCGCGCCATGCTGCTCGGCGACACCGACGAACCCACCTACCTCCAACTGGTCAATCCGTTGTTCAGCGAGAGCCTGACGCGCTGATGCGCACGCGAAAGGAGCAAATGTCATGACCCTCAATGTGCTTCCCGAAGGTCTGGCCGCCGCCAGTGCAGCAGTGGAGGCGTTGACCGCCCGTCTGGCGGCAGCGCAGGCCAGTGCCGCCCCGCTGATCACCGCGGTGGTTCCGCCGGCCGCCGACCCGGTGTCGCTGCAGACCGCCGCCGGTTTCAGCGCCCAGGGCACCGAGCACGCCGCGGTGGCCGCCCAAGGCACCACCGAACTGGGCCGCGCCGGGGTAGGCGTCGGCGAGTCCGCCGTGAACTACGCCGTCGGTGACGCCGCGGGCGCCTCGAGGTACGGCCTGGGGTCGCACGGCTGATGATCGCCTCCCCGGTCTGGATCGCCTCCCCTCCGGAGGTGCATTCAGCATTGCTGAGCAGCGGCCCCGGTCCGGGTCCGTTGTTGACGGCTGCCGGGGTGTGGAATGCGCTGAGCGTCGAGTACGCCTCGGTGGCAGACGAGCTGACCGCGCTGCTGGGCGCCGTGCAGAGCGGCGCATGGCAGGGCCCCAGCGCCGAGCAGTATCTGGCGGCCCATGCGCCGTATCTGGCGTGGCTGGCCCAGGCCAGCGCGGACAGCGCCGGTGTTGCCGCGCAGCACGAGGTGGCCGCCACCGCCTACACCACCGCGCTGGCGTCGATGCCGACGCTGGCCGAACTCGCGGCCAACCACATGACGCACGGGGTGCTGGTTGCCACCAACTTCTTCGGCATCAACACGATCCCGATCGCACTCAACGAGGCCGACTACGTGCGGATGTGGGTCCAGGCGGCCACCACCATGAGCACCTACCACGCGGTGTCCGGTGCGGCACTGGCGTCGGCGCCGCGCGCGGTGCAGGCGCCACCGGTGCTCAAGGCCGAGGCCGCGCAGCCGGCCGCGGACTCGTCGTCGGACATCGGGGACTTCTTCACCCGGCTGTGGGATCAGCTCGTCCAGTTCTTCACCGACCCGATCGGGGTGATCCGCGAGATCCTCAGTAGCCCCGGCGCTCTGGTCACCTGGTTCCCGCTGCTGTTCTTCATCGCCTACGAGGCGTTCTTCATCCCGTTCGGCTGGACCTTCTGGTCGCTGTTGTTCGCCAGCGCGGCCCTGCTGCCGATTCTGCTCGGGGTGGGGCTGGGCTACCTCGCCGACCTGTTTGGCGGTGACCTGGCTCCCGACGGCGACCTGAAGCCGGTACCGGTGGGCGTCGCCCCGGCGGGCGACCGGACAGCCCCGGTGGTGGCCGGTTTCAGCCCGAGCGTCGCCACCCCCGCGGCGGGCAGCGTTCCGGCCACATCGGCGGCGCCGGCGCCTGCGGCGGCGGCCGCACCGGGCGGGGCGATCGGCTTCGGATACCTGGTCGCCGGGGCCGACCCCGGCACCGGATTGGGGCCGACACTCACCGACCGCAACAAGGCTCAAGCACCGGCCTCGCGGGTGCCTGCGGCAGCGGCGGCGGTGGGCGTCTCGGCCCGGGAACGGTCGCGGGCGCGCCGGCGCCGGCGCGCGGTGCTGCACGACCACGCAGACGAGTTCATGGACATGGACTCAGGTCCCGCGTCCGGTCCGAACGAAGAACCGGCGGCCACGGCCGCCGCGACGGGTTCGGATCGCGGCGCCGGGGCGCTCGGATTCACCGGGACGGTGGGCAAGCGGACGGCCGGTACGGCATCCGGGTTGACCACCCTGACCGGTGACGGGTTCGGCGGCGGGCCCAGCGTGCCCATGCTGCCCGACACCTGGAGCGAAAACGAACATGGCGACTCCGCACCGGAGTCGGAATCGGAACCGAAGTAGTAGTCAGGAAAGGAGTGCGGGGATGAGTTTGTTGGATGCGCATATTCCGCAGTTGGTTGCCTCGGAGTCGGCGTTTGGTGCCAAGGCGGCGTTGATGCGGTCGACGATGGCGCAGGCGGAGC
>NZ_JCALDB010000041.1:0-10682 GCF_059812645.1 Mycobacterium sp. NGS45
GCGCGCCGTCGAGCCGGATCACCTCGCCGTTGAGGTAGTCGTTCTCGATGATGGACTGCGCGAGCTGGCCGTACTCGGTCGAGCGGCCCATCCGCTTGGGGAACGGCACCTGCGGACCCCAGTACTGCTCGAGCTGATCGGCGGCCTTGCCGTAGGCCGGGGTGTTGATGGTGCCGGGCGCGATGGTGACCACCCGGATGCCCAACGGCGACAGGTCACGCGCGGCCACCAGCGTCATACCGATCACGCCGCCCTTGGCCGCCGAGTAGGGCAGCTGGCCGATCTGGCCCTCGTAGCCGGCCACCGAGGCGGTGTTGACGATGACGCCGCGCTGACCCTCGTCCAGCGGTTCGGTGCGCGCGATCGCCGCAGCCGACAGCCGCATCACGTTGAACACCGCGGTCAGGTAGAACTCGATGGTGGTCTTGAAGCCGTCCAGGCTCAGCGGGCTGCCGTCCTTGCCGACCAACCGGCCACCGGAGGCCGGGCCGCCGTGGGTGTCCACCGAGATGCGCAGCGGCCCCAGTGCTTCGGCCTCCGCGATGGCGGCCAGCACGCTTTCCTCGCTGGTGGCGTCGGTTTGGACGTAGCGCACGCCCAGCTCGGACTCCAGAGCCTTGCCCTTGTCGTCGGCCATGTCGGCGACCACGACCTTGGCGCCGGCCCCGTGCAGACGGCGCACGGTGGCCTCGCCCAACCCGCCGGCGCCCCCGACGACGAGCGCCGAGCTACCCGAGATGTGCATGCGTGTTTCCTTTCCTGCAACGAGTCTTCTCAGTGAAAGAGAATACTATTCTCTATCAAGGAGCGCGGTGGTCGGGTGAGAAGTGCGGCCGGCGTCGCTTCCGGAAGTTCGGAGAACGGGTAGAAGAGCAGATAATCGATGACTGTGATGAGCAACGCATCCGCTGTGGCCGACCTGTTGGCGGCCGCCCGCGCGGGATCGACCCGGGCCGTGGGCCGACTGTTGACCCTGGTCGAAGGCCCACGTCGGGATGAGGTGCTCGACCTGCTGGAGCCGGCCTCGGCGCGGGTGGTCGGTATCACCGGCCCGCCGGGGGCCGGCAAGTCGACCACGGTCGGCGTACTCGTCGGTGCCTACCGGGCGCAGGGGCTGCGGGTGGCGGTGCTGGCGGTGGATCCGTCGTCGCCGTACAGCGGTGGTGCGCTGCTCGGTGACCGGATCCGGATGGCCGCCCACATCAACGACCCCGACGTGCTGATCCGCTCGGTGGCCACCCGCGGCCATCTGGGCGGGCTGGCCGCCGCGGTGCCGGCTGCCATCCAGCTGCTCTCGGCGCTGGGTTATGACCTGGTGCTGCTCGAGTCGGTCGGGGTGGGCCAATCCGAGATCGAGATCGCCGCCGTCGCCGACCCGACCGTGGTGATCCTGAACCCGGGTGCCGGCGACGCGATCCAGGCCGCCAAGGCCGGCCTGCTGGAAGTGGCCGATCTGGTGGTGGTGAACAAGGCCGACCGGGACGGCGCCGACCAGACCGTGCGTGACCTGCGCCAGGAGACCATGGCGCCGATCCTCAAACTGGTGGCCGCCACCGGCGAGGGGCTCGACGGCGTGGTCGACGCGATCGCCGCGCACCACCGCACCGACACCGCGGAGCGCCGGACGGCGCGGGCTCGCGCGCAGATCTTGTCGCTGGCCCAGACCCGGCTGCACCGCCATCCGGACCTGGCCCGGTTGGCGGCCGCGGTGGCCGACGGCAGCACCGATGTCTATGCGGCGTCGGCGCAGTTGGTCTCGGTGGACACCGACCGACGCTCACCGGCGTCCTGACTGGGAAGCGCGCCCCGGACCGGGCGCGCAAAACAGCTGGAGGAAATGCTTCCCCGCTGAGCAAAAGCCGTGTTCTAGATCACGAGAACGTGGTTCGTAAGTTAGCTGGCGGCGAAGCCCAGGGCGCAGAACGACCACACTTCTTCGGCCGTGATCGGGTTGGCCACGTCAGCGTCGGCCGGCGCGCTGGACTGCGCGGTGAACATCACGGTCTGCATGGTCATCGCCGCCATCCGCCGGGCATTGACGTCGCTGCGCAGCCGGCCGGCAGCCTCGGCTTCCTCCATCAACTCGGTGAACAACGCGATCAGCGGAGCGTGCGCAACGCGCACCTCGTTGGGATGCGAGATCAGCAACTGCGGGGCGAAGTCGGTGAACAGCGGTCGCTTGGCCGACGGATCGGGCCGAGAAAGCTCGAACAGCAACTCAATTGCCACTCGCAGCCGGTCCAACGGATCCTCTTGACCCGACGTCGCGGCGCGGATCTGGTCGGCCGCGCGGCTCAGGGCATCCTCGAACAGCGCCAGCAGCAACTCGTGCTTGCCGTCGAACTGGAGATAGAAGCTGCGTAGCGACTGGCGGGACCGGTCGACCACCTCTTGCACCGTGAAATCGGTACTTCCCTTTTCGGTGATGATCGCCTGGGCGGCGTCGAGGAAGCGTTGTACGCGCTGAGCGGCCCGCAACTTCGCCGTTTTGATCGACCGTTCGACCGCCCGCTGCTTCCAGGCGGGTTCTTCGCTGGGACTGCTCATCGCTGCTCCCAACGACGGTCTTGTGGAAAGTACATGGAAGAACTGTACCGGAGAGTAGGTCCGAAAAGGGGTATCGCAGGCCGCAAATTGAGATTCTTACTCGCTGAACCGGAGAATGTTATTCTCTTCACACGTAACGCGTGTGCGAATCATCCCGAAGCGATTGAGGTGGCCGAATGCTGTTGGAGCTCGATTCCGACCAACGACTCTGGCGGGACACGGTGCGCGATGTGCTGGCCAAGGAATGCCCGGCGTCGCTGGTTCGGTCCATCGCCGAGGCCGAGGATCCGGCCGCCGGGGCCGCGCTGGCCGCGCCGCTGTGGAAGTCCTACGTGGACATGGGCTGGACCGAGTTCACCGATCCGTCCGAGACCGTCGAACTGGGTCTGCTGGTCGAGGAACTCGGTCGGGCCACCGACCCGACGCCGCTGCTGGCCACCATGACGCAGTTCAACACGCTGGCCCCGGAGGCCGCCGACCCCAAGCTCAGCGGCGCGGCGGTCTATGACGGCGTCACCGCGGCCCGCACCCGCGAGGGCTGGGTGCTGGACGGCACCGCGCGCAACGTGCTGGACGGCGACCGCGCCGAGCGGCTGGCGGTCAGCACGCCGGCCGGGGTGTTCGTGGTCGGCGCCGACGCGGTGCGTGCGCGCCAGGTCCCGGTGTTCGACCCGGTGCTGCATGTGGCCGAGGTGACCTTCGACGGCGTTCGGCTGTCCGAAGCCGACCGGGTGCGCGGCGACGCCGGCCGGGCCCGCGACGCCGCGCTGACCGGTATGGCGCTCACCATGGTCGGGGCGTGCCAACGCATCCTGGATCTGGTGCTCGAACACGTCGGCTCGCGGCAGCAGTTCGGCGTGCTGATCGGGTCGTTCCAGGCCGTGCAGCACAAGGCCGCCGACATGCACGTGGCCATCGAGCGCGCCCGGGCGCTGTCCTACTTCGCCGCGTTGACCATCGCCGCGGACGACCCGCGCCGGGCCAGCGCGGCCGCGATGGCCAAGGCCGGCGCCGGCGAATGCCAGTCGCTGGTGTTCAAGCATGGCGTGCAGCTGTTCGGCGCGATGGGCTTCACCTGGGAGAACGACGTGCAGTTCGCGCTCAAGCGGGCCAAGGCCGGCGAGCTGATGCTCGGCGGTGCCGCCGAGCACCGCGCCTTCATCGCCGAACACGCCCTGGCGGGACGGTGATCTGAGTGCAGCTGACGTTCGACGCCGAGGTCGAAGAGTTCCGCGCCGAGTTCATCAAGTTCCTCGACGAGCATCTGCCCGAGGAGGCCCAGACCGTCGAGCGGGCCACCTCCACCGCGGGCGTGCCGGAGTGGGCCCGCCGCTGGCAGGCCGTGCAGTTCGACCACGGCTGGCTGTGCCCGGGCAACCCGCCGGAGTTCGGTGGCCGCAACGCCAACATCCTGCAGCAGTACGTGCACCGCGACGAACTGTCCCGGCGCCGCATCTACCCGAGCTACAACCCGCAGGGCGTGGGCATCATCGCGGCCTCGCTGCTGTCGTTCGGCAGCGACGAACAAAAGCAGCGCTGGGCCGTGCCGATCCTGCGCGCCGAGATCACCGCCGCGCTCGGGATGAGTGAGCCGGGTGCTGGTTCGGACCTGGCGTCGCTGCGCACATCGGCGCGGCGCGAGGGTGATCACTTCGTGGTCAACGGTCAGAAGGTATGGACCTCGGGCGCGCACGACGCCGATGTCATCCTGACCTTCGTGCGGACCAACCCGGATGCGCCCAAGCACAAGGGCATCAGCGTGCTGATGATCCCCACCGACACCGAGGGTGTGGTGCGCCGGCCCTTCGCATCCATTTGCGGCCGTGAGGATCTGGACTTCAACGAGGTGTTCTTCAACGACGCCAAGGTGCCCGCGGAGAACCTGATCGGCCCGCTGGACGGTGGTTGGGGAGTGGCCAACGGCTCGCTCGGCCACGAGCGCACCCTGCTGTGGCTGGCCTACGCCGACTGGCTCGAGCAGCTGATCGGGGACTTCACCCCGAAGACCGAGCTGGACCGGGACCACTACGCCACCCTGCTGATGGACGCCACCGCGCTGCGGCTGCTGGGTTCGGTTGCGGTGGCCCGCGAGGCGCGCGGCGAGCAGGACGTACCGGCCCTGTCGGTGCTGAAACTGTTTGGCTCCGAGGCGTTTCAGACCGCCGTCGGGCATGCGCTGGAGGCCTCCGGGTCCGACGGTCTGCGCCATCCGGGGCTGACGTCGGCCTATGCGCCCTACGGCGAGGACGATCCGGGCAAGAGCTGGTTCGAGCGCTACGCCCGAAGCTTCGGTGGCACCATCGCCGGCGGCACCTCGGAGATCCAGCGCAGTATCATCGCCCAGCGCGTGCTGGGCCTACCGCGAGGCTAGCCCGGCCTGACCCAACGCACGAGCGTGCACGGACGTGCCTTCCGCCGCAGCGGAATTGCATGAACCGTGCACGCTCGCGCGTTGGGTTGGGTTGGGTTGGGGAGAGCTACAGCTGGGCCAGTCGCGGCGCAGAACCCCGCGCCCGTAGACCCGCACCGGCCTTGCGGGTGAGCTCCCGCGAACTGCCCAGCAGACCGTCGAGCACCAGCGCCCGTTTGACGTGGATGTGCAGGTCGTGTTCGTCGGTGAACCCGATACCGCCGAGCACCTGCTGACAATGCTTGGCAGCGGTCAGCGCGGCCTTGCCCGCAGCGGCCTTGGCCAGCAACGAGTTCAGGTCGACGTTGTCGGGCAGCGCCAGCACCGCCTCGGCGCCCTCGATCGCCACCAGGGTCTCGGCCAGCTTGTGCCGCACCGCCTGGAACGACGCGATCGGCTTGCCGAACTGCACCCGGTCCAGCGCGTGCTGGCGGGCCAGGGTCAGCATGGCGCGCGCCGATCCCACCAGCCACCAGCCCACGGCGCGGCGGGCCTCGGAGATCCGCAGCAGTTGACCGTCCGGGACCTCACGCAGCGGCAGACCACCCAGCGTCGGGGCGCCGGTGTCCTCGCGTTCCCACACCACCCAGCGGCCACCGGTGTACGGCATCGGGGGAGTTCCACCCGGCAGCCCGCCGATGGTCTCCAGCAGCACATCGTTGAGAACCGAAGCGTGCGAACCGGTTTCGCCGAGCAGCCGGAACACCAGCGGGATGGCCAGGTCGGGTAGGTCGGCGAGCATCTCGGCCCAACCCAGCTCGGCCAGGGCGGCATCGAGTTCCGGGCCGGAACTGGACAGCATGGTCTTGCGCAGCGTGTCCTCGAGCAGACCGAGTTGCTCGGCATCCATGCCGGGATCTGACGTCATGCTCATTCCTTCCCGAGGTCGAGCAGGCGGCGGGCGATGATGTTGCGTTGCACCTCACCGGTGCCGCCGTAGATGGTGGCAGCCCGCGAGTACAGGTACTCGGTGCGCCATTCGGAGTCTTCCAGCTCGATGACACCGGGCATCAGGTTGCGCGCGGTGTCGTAGAGCAGTTGCTCGGCGCCGGCCAACAGCACCTTGTCGACCGAGGTGTCCGGGCCCAGCTTGTGCCCATCGGCCAACCGGCGCTGGGTGGCCGCCGAACGACAGCGCAGCGTGTGCAGCGCCAGATAGACCTCGCCGAGCTCGGAATCCGCCGACTGCCCTTGCCGTTTCACTTCGTCGATCAAGGCGTCGAATCGCGAGTACAGATAGGCGATGCGCTGCCAGAAGCAGGTTGAACGTTCGTAAGGCAGCAGGTCCATCGCCAGTTGCCAGCCGTCGCCGGGCTTGCCGAGCATCCGGGATCCGTCGACCACGACGTCGTCGAAGTACACCTCGCAGAACTCGTCGACGTCGTGCATGGTGTGCAGCGGTCGGATACTGATGCCCGGGGTGTCGACGTCGACGAAGAACGCCGTGATGGCCTGGTGATTGGGGGTGTCGGCGTCCCCGGTGCGGGTCAGCAGGATGCAGCGATGCGAGAACTGCGCGAAGCTGGTCCACACCTTCTGGCCGTTGATCACCCACTTGCCGTCCTCGCGCTGCACCGCGCGGGTGCTCAGCGAGGCCAAATCGCTACCCGAGCCGGGTTCGGAAAAGCCTTGGCACCACTGCTCTTCACCACTGAGCAGCTTGGGCACCATCTCGGCGGCCAACTCCGGGGTGGCGTAGTCGATCATGGTCGGTGCGAGCACCTCGAGCATCGAGTACGGCCCGGGTTCGGCCAGCCGACGGCCCACCACTTCTTCACCGACGATGGCGCGCAGCATGTCCGGCCCGCCCAGGCCGCCGGCATGCTCCGGCCAGCCGTAGCGGCTCCAGTCGGCGTCGTAGAGCGCCTGCTGTACCCGGGCGAACTGACGGATGTGCGCCTCCAGCGAGTGATCCTCCGGCGGGGTCAGGTCATTCTGGTCGAGCCAGGCCTGCAGTGCGGTGCGGAATCTCGCGGGGTCATGCAGCTCGGTCATCCGGCTTCGGGCCTGCCGATCGCGTGCGGGCGGCCGTGGTCGTGATCGCCGCTGCGCCGAATGAAGGTCATGGCACGGGTTTTCAGCCGCCAGCCGTCCTCGGTGCGCAGATAGGTGTCGCGGTAGTAGCCGATCCGCATGTCGTGCTTGGAGTGCTCGATGAAGCACAGCGGTTGGGTGCCGCTCGCTTCGTCGGCGCCCTCGACCAGATCGACCAGGGCGGTGCCGGTCATGAACAGGCCCTTGGGGGCGGCGTCGACCAAGACCGGGAACCGGTTCAGCGTGTAGGTGTCGCCGAAGGCGCTGTAGGTGCCGTCCGGGGTGAACACGCTGACCAGGCCTTCGACATCACCCTGGGTGATGGTGACGGCGTATTTGGCCAGCAGTTGCTGGATTTCGACCAGGTCGTCAGTTCTTGTTGGCGTACTCATTGTGGTAGACCTTACCGCCCTTCATTACAAAACCAACATTCTTTGTAACGCTGATGTCCTGTAGTGGATCACCGGGTACCGCGATCACATCAGCGAGATAACCCTCGGTGAGCCGGCCCAGATCGGGTTTGTTGATCAGGTCGGCGGCCACCACGGTAGCCGCGCGCAGCACCGCGGCCGCGGGCATACCCCAGTCGACCAGGGTCACCAGTTCGTCGGCGTTGCGGCCGTGCGGGATCGCCGGTGCGTCGGTGCCGACGGCGATCTTCACCCCGGCCTCATAGGCGGCCTTGATCGACGTGCGCGCCTTCGGGAACATCTCGGCGGCCTTGGCCTGCAACTCCGGTGGGGCCTTCGAGACATCCATGTACTCGGCCAGGCGGCGGGTCGAGACCAGGAAGCGGTCGTTGTCGACCAGCATCTGGATGGCCTCGTCGTCCATCAGGAACCCGTGTTCGATGCAGTCGATGCCGCACGCCACGGCGTGTTTGACCGCCTCGGCGCCGTGCGTGTGGGCGGCCACCCGCAGCCCGCGGCGGTGCGCCTCGTCGACGATGACGCGCAGTTCCTCATCCGAATAATGCTGTGCGCCGGCCTCTCCGGTCAGCGACATCACGCCACCGGAGCAGCACACCTTGATCAGCTGGGCGCCGTGCTTGATCTGGTAGCGCACCGCCTTGCGGATCTCGTCGTTGCCGTTGGCGATACCTTCTTCGATCGTCAGCTCGAGTACGCCGGGCATGAACGCCGCGAACATGGTCGGGTCCAGATGCCCGCCGGTGGGGGTGATGGCATGGCCGGCCGGGATGATGCGCGGACCGTCGATCCAGCCGGCGTCGATGGCCTTGCCCAGGGCGACGTCGAGCAGATAGCCGCCGGTCTTGACGAACAGACCGAGGTTGCGCACCGTGGTGAACCCGGCGCGCAGCGTGCGTCGGGCATTGCCCACCGCGCGCAACACCCGGGTGGCCGGGTCGTCCTGAACCTGGGACAGTCCGGGGTTCTCGCCCCGGCCGCCCATCAGCAGGTTGACCTCCATGTCCATCAGGCCCGGCAGCAGGATCGTCTCGCCCAGGTCGACGACGGTGTCGTCGGCGCCGACGGTGACGGCGTCGCCGACACCGATGATCCGATCGCCGTCGACACCGACGATGCCGGGGCGAATGATCACCCCGGCATCGACGTCAAGCAGTCCGGCTGCTTTGAGAACCAGCACGCTCAGACCACCGGCTCCCGGGTGATCTCGACCCAGGCTGCACCGCTGTCCAGCACCCGCGGCTGCTTCCACACCTCGACCGGGAAGCTGACCATCACCACCGACTGCATCAGGTGCATGAGTCGTCTGGCGTCATCGGGCATGTCGTGCAGCGGGAAGCGGGCGTCCAGGTAGACCATGACCTCTTCGAGCCGGGCCATACCGGCGTCGTAGAGCTCCTGCATCTCTTCCATCGACGAGGACAGTCGCTTGCCGTAGCGCTCGGGCTCGGTGGCCAAGATCCAGTCGCTGAACCGCTCCAGATCGGCGAATTCCTCCGGCAGCAGCCGTTCCTTGGTTCCGTTGGTCTCAGACATTCGCGGTGTCCTTAGCTTTCCCGTTGGTGTTGGCGGCCTTCGCGGCAAGCTCTGCCTTGTAGGCATCCACGTGCTTGTGCGCGGTGTAGTGCAGGTGACGCAGCAGGATCTCCTGATCGCAGAGCGGGAACTCGGTGACGGCCCGAGTGCCGATCTGGGTCTGGGTGGCCTCCAGCGTATTGGCGTCCTGCAGCGCGTACTCCTTGAAGGTCACCGCGGCCAGTTCCTGGGACAGGCGCTGGCGGGTGTTCTTCGGCGGAACGAAGTACAGGTTCGCCTCGAAGATGTGGGTGTCCACACCGGTCGGCCAGTAGTTGTAGGTCAGGTACCAGCCCGGAACCCACAGCAGCAGCGTGAAGTTCGGGAAGAACTCGAAGCTGTCCTGGCCCCAGGTGGGCTGGCGCGCCGGGTTGACCGCCGGCGGCAGCTCGTCGGGCAGGATGCCCTTGATATCGGGCCGGTCCCACGGGCCGAACAGACCCGAGTGCAGGATCCGCTCGATCGGCTTGACCATGTTGAGGTCCTTCGGCGGGCTCATGCCTCCCCAGGACGAGATCATCGAGTGATCGCCCTTGATGTCGTAGTGCAGCGCCTCGAAGCCCACCTTGGCCAGCTTGGCGGCCTCTTCCGGGGTCGCCTGCTTCATGTGCAGGATCGGTGCGTGGTAGAACTCGACGAACGCGTCGATGAACAGCTTCCAGTTGGCCTTGATCTCGGCCTTGTAGCTGTACACCTCGGTCATCTCGTGGAACGGGTAGCCCTCCAGGCCCTTGCCGAACTCACCCATCGATTCCTTGAGCGGCTTGGCGTTGTCGTCGAAGTTGACGAAGATGAAGCCTTCCCAGACCTCGCAGCGGACCGGCTTGAGCGGGTAGTCGGCCTTGTCGACGTCGAAGAACTCGTCTTCCTGCTGGATGAAGGTCAGCTCGCCGTTGAGCGCGTAGCGCCAGGCGTGGTACTTGCAGGTGAACTGACGGCAGCTGCCCGAGACTTCCTCGCCCGGGTAGTCGTTCCACACCAACTTGTTGCCGCGGTGCCGGCACAGGTTGTAGAACGCGTTGATCTTGCCGTCTTTGTCCTTGTTGATGATGATCGAGGTGCCGCAGCCAACCGACGGCATCTCACGGGTGAAGTAGCTGCCGGTCTTGGGTAGCCGCTCCACACGCCCGACGTGCAGCCAGGTCCTGCGGAAGATGGCCTGCTGCTCGAGCTTCCAGTGTTCGGGATCGATCGAGTCGGTGTAGTCGACCGGTGCGGTGCCGAGCTCGGGCCAGTTCTCGGTCCAGCTGCCGACCGCCGGCTTGGGAAAGTGTGCCACTGTCCTACATCTCCTGTTCGTTGACGTGGTCGCTGAGTACGTCGACGGGCTGTGTCGAGCGAGCGGGTGCCGAGCAGGGCCTACGTCCTGTCATCGCCTGTTCCTCTCGCTCACGAGAATCATATTCTCATATCCGGATAACAGATTTCCACGAACTCGCCGATTGGTCAATGTTTGACTTGATCCGGCGATCCGGGCGAGACCCGGGTGGATGCGCTCTGATCAGCGAAGAAGGTGGGAAAACCGGCCCCCAGCTACGGGTCACTTGTTGATTCTCTGGATGTGAGAAGCTAGTTTTCTAGTAGCGAGAACGCGTTCGTTGCCGCGCTGTGACGGCCCGCGCTGCGCGGTGATCGCCAGACTGCGGGTCTGGGACACCCCGGGTACCGGGGCGGAAGAAGGAGTGTCA
>NZ_JCALDB010000042.1:0-9995 GCF_059812645.1 Mycobacterium sp. NGS45
AGGTCAGCTCGACGGGTGTCTCGCGGCCGAAGATGGACACCAGCACCTTGAGCTTCTGCTGCTCGGCGTTCACTTCGCTGATCGAGGCGGGCAGCGTGGCGAACGGACCGTCCATCACCGTGACCGACTCGCCGACCTCGTAGTCGACCAGGATCTCCGGCCGTTCCAGGGTGGCCTCGCCCGACGCTGCGGCGACGGCCGCGGTGGACTTGGCGGCCTTCTTGGCCGCACCCTGCGGCAGCAGGAACTTCACCACGTCGTCGAGCGACAGCGCGGTGGGCCGCGAGGTGGCGCCGACGAACCCGGTCACGCCCGGGGTGTTGCGCACGGCCGACCAGGAGTCGTCGGTCAGATCCATCCGGACCAGGATGTAGCCGGGCAGCACCTTGCGGTTGACCTGCTTGCGCTGCCCGTTCTTGATCTCGGTGACCTCTTCGGTGGGCACCTCCACCTGGAAGATGTAGTCGCCGACGTCCAGGTTCTGCACCCGGGTCTCGAGGTTGGCCTTCACCTTGTTCTCGTAGCCGGCGTAGGAGTGGATGACGTACCAGTCGCCCGGCTGGAGGCGCAGCTCCTTCTTGAGCGCGACGGCGGGGTCCTCTTCTTCGGCCGGGGCGTCCTCAGCCGGCGCTTCAGTGGCCGGCGCCGCGTCGGCAACTTCGGCCGACTCGACCGCTGCGGCCTCGTCGACCGGGGTCGCCTCGTCGGCGACTTCGGCGTTCGGCTCGACCGACTCAGCCGCGGGCGTGTCGCCCTCGAAGCTAGTCACGGTTGTCAGTCCTTCCTCGTCATGGTTCCCCGGCCTCAGCCGAACACCAGCAGCACCAGCTCGGCCAGACCGATGTCGGTCAGGCTGATCAGCGCTGTCATGAAGACCAAGAACACCAACACCACCACGGTGTAGGTGCTCATCTGCTTGCGGTTGGGCCAGATGACCTTACGAAGTTCACCGACGACCTGCTTGAGGTAGTTGACGACGAACTTGAACGGCGCGAGGATCCCGCCGCCCTGCGAGTCCTGCGCGGCCTTCTTCTTGGCCTTGGCGCTCTTGGCGGCCTTGCCGGAGCCTTCCTCGACCCCTTCGGACTCGAGGATCTCGGTCGCCTCGTCGGACTGGGCCGCCGCGGCCCGGCGACGGGTCCGCTTACCGGTCGGCCGCTGCGGAGTTGCGACAACCGTCTGGCCGGCACCGTCGTCGTCCGGGCCGGTGCCCGTGACCTCGGTGTCGGTGTCGCGCTCGTCGCTCACCGCATGCTCCTTAGCTCAACCCGCTGCGACCCGTTGGGTCGGATGGTTCCCATCTTTCCAGTGTCCACACTGCCAAAAGCGGCGTGTGAAGCCCATATTCAATTTGGAGCAGGGGCGACAGGACTTGAACCTGCAACCTGCGGTTTTGGAGACCGCTGCTCTGCCAGTTGAGCTACGCCCCTCTGTCGATTCCGACTGGTACTGCTACCGGATGCTGCCCACATAACGCGCGCGCTCTCCGACCGGTCTGGCCAACCGACGGACAAGCGCGCTTGTGCTGGGAAAAACCCGAGGTCTGAGTGTACCCCCAGCCCGGTCCCAGACCGAAATCACCCGGCGCCGACCGCTCAGATCAGCTTGATGTCGGCCATCCGTTCCGAGTCACGGCCCATCAGGGTGGTGAACGCCTCCAGCACCAGCTCGTCATCCTGGTTCCGGACGACGTTGCGACTGGTCACGATGTCGACGCCGAAAGACTCCTTGTGCGTCTCGACCTTGAACCAGCAGGACAGCTCGTCGCCTTCCTTGAGCGGCTTGTGGAAGACGAAGCGCTGGTCGGTCTGGACGATCTGCATGGTCTCCACACCGAAGTCGTGGACGCGGAAGAATTCCTTCTGCACCAGCAGCGCCATCACGGCCGGAAAGGTGACCGACGCCACCAGCCCGTCGTGGCCCAGCTCGGCGGCCGCCGCGACGTCGTGGCAGGCCGGTGACTCGTCCTTGATCGCCTTGGCGAACTCGCGGATCTTCTCGCGGCCCACCACAAAGGTGTTGGAGTACTTGTGCGTCATCCCGACGACATTGAGGTTCAGCGACATGCTCAGGCCAGCTTCGCCGACGCGACGGCGCGGCCGAAGATCTTCTTGCCCCCAGTGGTGGCGCTCAGCGCGATGGTGACGCTCTTGGTCTCGGGGTCCAGTGATTTCACCCGACCGTTGAACACCAGTTCGGCGCCGACGCCGTCGTTGGGCACCGTGACGAAGCTGGTGAACCGCACGTTGTACTCGGTCACCGCGCCCGGGTCGCCGATCCACTCGGAGACGTAGCCGCCGCCGATGCCCATGGTCAGCATGCCGTGGGCGATCGCACCGTCTTCCAGACCGACCATCTTGGCGATCTCGTCGTCCCAGTGGATCGGGTTGAGATCACCGGAGACGCCGGCGTAGTTGACCAGGTCCTGCCGGGTCAGTGGATACGTCTTCTCGGGCAGCTTGTCGCCGACCTGGACCGAACTGAACTCACGCAGAGCCATCGTTGAAGCCACTTTCTCCGTTGTCCTCGCTACGCCCAGCCAGGGTGGTGTAGTTCTCCTGCACAATCTCACCGGTCTGATCGGTGATGACGGTCTTGATCACGACGATGTCGGTGCCGTGTGCGGTGCGCACCGAATCGACATTGACGTCGGCGTACAGCTTGTCACCGACCAGGATGGGCTTGAGGAACTTCAGTTCCTGATCGACCTGGACGATTTTGGCGTCGCTGATTTCGACCCCGGCCGCCTCGAAGAAGGCGACCTGGGCCTTGTAGCCGAAGACACAGATGAAGGTGAGCGGCACCAGCAGATTCGGATAGCCGAGTTCCGCGGCGGCCTGCTCCGCAAAGAAGTAGGGAGCGTCATTCTTGACCGCGGTGGCGTGCTCCCGGGCCTTCTCGCGCTCAACCTGATAGTGATCCGGGTAGCGGTAGTTCAACCCGAGAATCTTTTCGGACAGAGCCACGTACCAGAACCTACCTAGTTGACTTCAACAGCGAAAGCGAGCCTCAGCGCGACTCGCGGTGCGCCTGGTGCTTGCCGCAGTTGGGGCAGAACTTCTTCAGCTCCAACCGGTCGGGGTCGTTGCGGCGGTTCTTCTTGGTGATGTAGTTGCGGTGCTTGCACACCTCGCAGGCCAAGGTGATCTTGGGCCGTACGTCTGTACTGGAGGCCACGTCGACTGCTCTCTTTCACGTTCTGCGGGTTCTTGTAGCGGTGGGGGGACTCGATCCCCCGACCTCACGATTATGAGTCGTGCGCTCTAACCAGCTGAGCTACACCGCCATATGAGCGGGCGCCTAGCGGCGACCGTCGAGCCCCCTAACGGAATCGAACCGTTGACCTTTTCCTTACCATGGAAACGCTCTGCCGACTGAGCTAAGGGGGCCTGGTACTGCTGGGTCCTGCTGTCCCGCCGCGAACCTCTCGGCGGGCCTTAAAGAGGGTACAGCCTGGGGCTTTTCAACACCAAACCGCAGGTCATTTCGGCTGCCAGGGGCAACAAGAGCCGCGCTCGGGGTGATTCCCGTGACCGGATCACCCCGAGCGCGGTCTGCCGTTTCCGCTAGTCCAGCAGCCAGTCGTTGGGGCTGAACAGCTCGCAGTGCAACCGGCCGGCCGACACCCCGTGCGCGACCAGTTGACCACGCACGGCCTGCACGAAGCCGTTGTTGCCACACAGGTACACCTCGGCGCCGGCGGGCAGTTCGATGCCGTCCAGCGACATCAGTCCGGCGTGCACGCCCGGCATCCCGGCGGTCAGCCCGTCCTCGTACCAGACGTCCAGGCTGGCGTTGGGCAGCGCGGCCACCAGTTCCCGCTGACGCTCCCGCAGCGGGTGGCTCTGGTCACCGCGGTCGGCGTGCAGCACCCGAACCACGGTGGCCGGCGCCTCGACCGCCAGGTACTCCAGGATGCCGACCATCGGCGTGATCCCGATGCCTGCCGACACCAGCACCAGCGGCGAGCCGTTGGGCTTGGGCAGGTCACCGAACGGCACCGTGATGTCGATCAGGTCGCCGACGCAGACGTTGGCCCGGATCCAGTTCGACACCTCACCGGCCGGGCTGTCACCGACCGCTTCGACGGGCTTGACCATGAAGGTCAGCTCATCGCTGCCGGGTGCATTCACCAGGCTGTACTGGCGCAGCTGACGGGCCCCGTCAGGCAGCGTGATCCCGACCGAAACATATTGTCCCGGAGCGAAATCCGGCAACCGCTGGGCGGGTGTACCGCACACGGTGAGCAGCACGGCACCGGACGGGTCGTCGACCCGGCGGGCCACCCGCAGCCGGCGGAACACGTCGCCGTCGGCCACGCCGGCCTCGACGTAGAGTGCGTGCTCCATCGCGATCAAGGTGTCGGCCATGATCCAGTACACCCGGTCCCAGGCCTCGGCCACCTCGGCGGTGACGGTGTCGGCACCGAGCACCTCGACGATCGCGGCGAACAGGTTCTCGTGCACGATCGGGTACTGATCGGCCGTGATGCCCAGCGACACGTGCTTGTGCCCGATCCGGGACAGCAGTTCGGTCGGGTGCGGCAGGTCCGGGTCGACCAGGTGGGTGGCGAAGGTGGCGATCGAGGCGGCCAGTGCGCGTTGCTGAGCGCCCTGAGCCTGGTTGCCGCGGTTGAACAGGTTGCGCAACAGCTCCGGATGGTTGGTGAACATCCGGCGGTAGAACTCCGCGGTGATCTCATCGATGTGGGCGCCGACCAAGGGCAGCGTCGCCTTGATGACCTCGGCATGCTGCGGCTCGAGTTCGGCGCGCTCGATGGTGATGGTCATTGCGGATTCCTTTCGGTGGTGAGTTGCAAGAGCACGGGCAGCGTTGGGCTTCCGGCTAAGTCGGCGATGGTGTAGCGGTTGAGTTCGGCGTAGAAGGCCTCCTTCGCATCGGCCATCAGGCGACGCAGCCGACAAGCTGGCACCAAAGGGCAGGGGCTGTCACCGGCGCAGTCGATGACCTCGCGGTCGCCTTCGAGGCTGCGCACCAACCAGCCGACCGACACCTCGCGGCCGGCGTCGGTCAGTTCCAAACCACCGACCCGCCCGCGCCGGGCGTTGACCATGCCCAGTTCGACCAACCGGGACACCGCCTTGGCGATGTGGTTCTCCGAAGCCGCGGCCGACACCGCGATCGAGCGGGTGGTGACACGCTGATCCCGCGACTCGCCCGCGGCCAGCAGCATCATGGCTCGCAGTCCGAGGTCGGTGAATCGGGTCAGTTGCACGTCATTGACGCTAGTAATTGCGCATTTCAGATACCACTTTTGCGACTGTGGCGTTAAACACCGTATGACGTGCGGTTTTTTTACCTGCGACGACCTCTGACGGGGCCGCCAAATAGGCTGGGGGCATGGGTGATGACCGTCTGTACTTCCGTCAGCTGCTGTCTGGTCGCGACTTCGCCGCCGGCGACATGATCGCCCAGCAGATGCGCAACTTCTCCTACCTGATCGGCGACCGGGAGACCGGCGAGGCGCTGGTGGTCGACCCGGCTTATGCGGCCAATGATCTGGTCGACATCCTGGAGGCCGACGGCATGCGGCTGAACGGCGTGCTGGTCACCCATCACCATCCCGACCACGTGGGCGGATCGATGATGGGCTTCACGCTCAAGGGCCTGGCCGAACTGCTGGATCGGCAGAGCGTCCCGGTGCACGTCAACACCCATGAGGCCCAGTGGGTGTCGCGGATCACCGAGATCCCGCTGTCGGACCTGACCAGTCATGAACACGGCGACAAGGTGAGCGCCGGCGCCATCGAGATCGAGTTGTTGCACACCCCGGGCCACACACCGGGCAGTCAGTGCTTCCTGCTGGACGGGCGGCTGGTGGCCGGCGACACCCTGTTCCTGGACGGCTGCGGCCGCACCGACTTCCCGGGCGGCGACGCCGACGAGATGTTCCGCAGCCTGCAGCAACTGGCCGCCCTGCCGGGAGATCCGACGGTGTTCCCCGGGCACTGGTACTCGGCGGAACCCAGCGCGCAACTGGCCGATGTCAAGCGCACCAACTACGTCTACCGCGCGTTGAACCTGGATCAATGGCGGATGCTGATGGGCGGCGCGTGAGCTGCCAGCACCGTTCACTTGGCGTCTAGGGACACGTTTCGGGCGAAAGTCGCTACCCAGCTTCTAGATGAATGCAGCATCGTGGAGCGCCGTTCCGTAACGTCGGGTGCATGACCGGACCCGTGACCTATCGGCACGACGACACCATCGCCGTGATCACCCTCGACGACGGCAAGGCCAACGCGCTCGGCCTCGAGATGCAGCAGGCCGTCAACGACGCCCTGGACGCCGCCGAACGCGACGGCGTCGGCGCGGTGGTGTTGACCGGCAACCAGAAGGTGTTCAGCGGCGGGTTCGACCTGCGGGTGTTCGGCTCCGGTGACGCCGAAGCCGCGATCGCGATGCTGCGCGGCGGTTTCGAACTGACCCATCGGCTGCTGTCGTTCCCGACGCCGGTGGTGATGGCCTGCACCGGGCACGCCATCGCGATGGGCGCGTTCCTGCTGTGCGCCGGAGACCACCGGATCGCCGCACCCGGCTACAACATTCAGGCCAACGAGGTCGCGATCGGCATGGTGATGCCCTACGCCGCCCTGGAGTTGGTCAAGCTGCGGCTGACCCCGGCGGCGTCGCAGCAGTCCGTCGGCCTGGCCAAGGTGTACTTCGGCGAAGCCGCGCTGGCGGCCGGCTGGATCGATGAGATCGTGCTGCCCGACGCGGTGCTCGAGCGCGCCGAAGAAGCCGCCCGGGAGTTCGCCAAGTTGAACCGCGGCGCCCACGTCGCGTCCAAGCTGCGGGTCCGCGCCGAAGCGCTGGACGGCATCCGCGCCGGTATCGAGAAGATGCCGGCCGAACTCGGGCTCGCCTGAGGAAAGGACCATCATGACCCTCACCGACAAGACCGGTGCCCCGGTCAGCGTCACCAAACACGACGACCGGTTCAGCATCGAGGTAGAAGGCAAACCCGTCGGCCTGGTCACCTTCGCCGAGCGCGACGGCAAGCGCATCTTTCCGCACACCGAGGTCGACGAGGCCTACGGCGGGCGGGGTTTGGCCACCCTGCTGATCGGCGAGGCACTGGCCGCGACCCGCGCCGAGGGACTGCGGATCGTGCCGGTCTGTCCGATGGTGGTCGGCTATCTGGAGAAGAACGACGGCTTCGCAGACGTGGTGGACGAGGCCACGCCCGAGATCTTGCAGTGGCTATCGCCCGGGGTGTGAACACCCCGGGCCGGTAGCTCGGCCGCTACGTCGTGGTCAGCGAGCCCGGTGGCTGGTGATCGGCCAGCCACCGCCGTTCGACCCGCTTGACCCGCTGGTGTTCCAGCGTGATCGCCAACGCGCCGGCAGTGACCAGCGCCCCGGCGATCAGACCCAGGATGATCGACAAGCTGGGGTTGCCGTAGGCCGTGGCCGCGACCGTGGCCGCGATCAGTACCGTGCCCACCCCGATCAGCAACAAGCCGGGCAGCCACAGCGTGTCGATGAAGGATTCACCGGCATGCGGTTGCGTGGTTCTGGCGTGGTCCACCGGGTCGCGATGCGCGCCTTTCATCGCATCTCCCTCCGTCGCAAGAGATGCCTCCAGGATACCTCTGTTGTGAGTTGCATCACAGGCTCAGGTGTCTCGGCGGCGGACGGCCGTCCGGCTTTGCACCCACCGACGCAGCTACAGGTAGCGAACTACTCATGCGCGCGTCGGCACCCGCACCTAGCGTCGGGAATGCAGCCGAAACGAGGAGCGAGGCAATGAGCACAGCAACGTTGATCTGGTTGGCCGGCGCGATGCCGACGCTGGCGCTGACGGTGCGAGTGCTGCAGACCCGGTTGGAGAGTTGGGACCAACGCAGGCACGCCGAGGACTGATCGCCCGGGTGCGGTCAGGTCAGGTCCGCGCCAACGCGCTGCCGGCCACCCACTGATCCCACGGCACACCCCAGTCGCCGTTGTCGGCCGGATCCAACGGCGGGCCGCCGGTGCCGCGCACCTCGACGATGTCACCGGGCACCGAGAAGTCGTGGAACCACTTGGCGTTCTCGTCGCTCAGGTTCAGGCAGCCGTGGCTGACGTTGGTGTTGCCTTGCGCCCAGATGGTCGAGTTCAACTGATGCACGTAGATGCCGTTGATGCTGATCCGGGTGGCCCACGGGATGGTCAGCCGGTACCCCTCGGCCGAGCCGACCGGCAGCCCGTAGCTGGAGGAATCCATCACCACCGAGGCTTCGGTGTCCAGCACGGTGTAGACCCCCGGCGGGGTCCAGAACGAGAACGTCTTGCCGGCGACCGTCTCGGTGCCGCCCTTGCCCATCGAGGTCGGCATGGTGCGCACCAGCTTGCCGTTCTCGTACACCGAGATCTGCTTGGTCTTGTCGTCGGCGACCGACACGTGCGAGTCACCGATCCGGAAGCTGACCCGCTGATCTTCCTGACCGAATACGCCGCCGCCGAGATCGGTCCCGTAGATGCCGGCGTCGATCGTCACCACGGTGCCGGGTTCGTAGTACTTCTCCGGCCGCCAATGCACGTTCTGGTCACTCATCCAGTGCCAGGAGCCGGCCACCGGCGGGTTGGTGGTGACCTTGAGCCGGCGTTCGGCGGCGGCCTTGTCGACGATCGGGGTGTCGAACCGCACGACCGGCACGATGCCGACGCCGTAGCTGGCGCCCTCGCTGAGCGGGATCCAGCCGGTGGTGGTCAGGTAGGCGTTGGCCAGTGCGTCCGGCGCGACGGTGGAGAAACTCGACGTCTGTCGGCTGAGCATTCCGGACGGCCCGCGCGCCGCCACCGTCATGGTGTAGCTGCGGCCGTAGCCGAGCGGTTCGGCGGGCTGCCACACCCGGCCGTCCTGACTCATCTTGCCCTCGACCGGGTAGCCGGATTCGTTGACCATCTCCACCGACGTCAAGGTGCCGGTTGCGGCCGCCACGAACACCGCCGATGCCGGGTTGACGTCCTGAGCCGCGGGCGCGGGCCGCACCCATAATGCCGCCGGCCGCGGTGCTGCCGACTGGACCACCGGGGTGACCGCCGCCGTCACCGTCGTGCAGTTCTCACGGCACTGCGGCGCGGCCGACACCACGACGCCGCCGAGCACCGCCAGCGCGGCGAAAACCGCTGCGAGCCAAGCACCTCGGACGCGGCGAGTCGACATCTGCAAATTCTCCAATGTGCTGCGACAACGGCTACGGGCTGCGATCCGGCCGGTGCTCTCATGGTAGTGGCGCGCACTGCGATACGCCGGACCGGCCGGGCCACGATTCGATGTCGCGTCGGCGTCGGTCAGGGGCATCCAGGCGTGCGCACACCAGGTTGGGTATCCGCAACGCTGCGGCGCCGGGGTCCTCATGCTGCCACACCCGAACGCTGCTGCCCCCCGCTGCGGCCAATCGGCGATCCGTGTCGCGGTTCCGCTCCCGGTTGGCCGCTGTCACGGTGTGGTCCTGGAATTAGCTCGCGGCCGATCTGACCGCGGTGGGATGCGCACCGCTGCCCCGCCCGGTTCAAGCACTGTCGGACGACGAGTGCCAGCAACGGTTTGCGGTGTCGGCCGGCTGCGCCGGGCGGGCGCCGGCACTGTCATCCGCGGCCGTCAAGGACGGCGAATAGCTGACCTAACCACCTCTGACCTGGCAAATCGTTTAGCTCGACTCACCTTCGCGACACCCGGGGTCGATGTGTCTTATCGCACAAAAACGTCTAGACTGTGTTGTAGGCCATAGCGAAGGGAATGACATGGGCGGGTTCAACGAGGGTCCGATCCAGCGACAGAAGCGGGCGTTGCCGCCCGCGGCGGGGGGCACCATCAGTGGCCACCGGGTGTTGCTGGCGGTTTTGCTCTTGCTCATCGCCGTCGCCGTGATCAGCGGGGTGGCGTTCGCGATCAGTAGCGGTCAACCCACCCTCGCGATCGCGATAGGTTTGATCGGCGCAGCATTCTTCACTCGAGTGGGCGCCTGACCCAACAGATCCACATCCCC
>NZ_JCALDB010000043.1:0-8361 GCF_059812645.1 Mycobacterium sp. NGS45
CTTGGCTTCCCGCTTGGAGATATTGAGCCGATACGCCAACGCTTTGGGCAGGGTGGTCGCCCCCAAATCCTGCGGCCGGACCTCGGCCTCGATACGGGCCAACAGCCGGTGATCCACCGTCGGGGCCCGCCGAGCCAGCACCTCCCGACGCTCCAGGATCTCAACCAGCTCCAAAGCGGTGAACCCGTCAAAGCAGGCCCCGGCGAGCACCTCGGCCGCCGACTCCAGGGCCGTCAACGCGCCCAGGATCGCCTCCCGGTCCGCAGCGACATCCCTACCCATGACTCGAACAGTAGTTCGACCCACCGACAAAACCACACACCCTGTGACACCAGAGACCAAAAAAGACTAAAGAGACCAAAGAGACCAAAGTTTTCGGACACCGAAAGCCACGAGACGGTGATTCGTTGCCTCCACCGCGGCATTGCTGATGTCGTGTCGACGGTCACCCTCGACCGGGGCTTGGCCGGCGGACGCTCCAAGCATCTACCAAGGGGCGTTCGGGTATCGGCGAGGCGCGGTTCGGCTGCAGTGGCTTCCCGCCAAGCCGGAACACGAGTCGATCCTGCGCCATATTCCGGGCCTTCCGCCCCGCGCGGATTTACTTGGGCAACAGATCCTTCCAGCTCTGCGCAGCCGGTTGCACCAGATCTGACTGGGTGTAGACGTTCCCGTCAGGAGCTGCGTACTGCCCAGTCTTGGGGTTGTAAGTGGCAAATGCCACCGTCGGCTCCACCGCTTCCGGAACGTATCCGCTCGGTTCCGCTGGACCTGCGGGTGCGAGTTCCGGGGTCGGCGGCGCGGCACCGTCGGCCGGCGCGACACCGTCGGCCGGCGCGACACCGTCGGTCGGCGGGATGGCCGGCGCCGTCGGCGACGGAACCTCCTCTGCTGGAGGTGGCATCGGTGTTCCCTGCACCGGCCCGAAGATGTGGTCATCCGCGCGCACCCGCTCATCCGGCGGAACGCCCTGCGCAATCAGCCCAGGGTCGATCGGGTACGGACCCGTGGTGTGCTGACGCATGGCCAGCGGCTCGAAAGGCTGGTCACTCTCGCAGATTTCGACGGTCGGGGCGCGTTTGCCCGGCTGCCCCTGGCAAGGGAAGTTACGCGCTCCACGCACACCGATCGGCGAGTCCTGCGGGAGTTTGCAATACAGCCCATCGGGGGTGTCGACATCGCTGAGGTCGGTCGGCGGCCGCCACGACGACGGCGGCAGGAAACCAACCGTGCACGCCGGCGGGTCACCGAGGGTCAAGCTGAACTCCGAAAGCGCCATACCGGTGGGGTTGTTCAGCGAGGAGCCGTAGGACTGGGTGGCCGCCAGATATGGCGGCAACAACACCAACAGCTGTTCGATCGACGCGTTGTAGGTGACTCCGATCTGACCGACGCTGGTCAGATTGGCCAGCAGCACCGGCAGCGTCGGCCTGACCTGCTCGAGCAGTCGGGACGCTTCATCTGCTGCGCCGGGCCCGGTCCGCAGCAGCGTCCGCACCTCAGCATCACGCTCATCGATCTGCGCGGTGATCCCCGCCAGGCTGCGAGCCCAGGTCCGGATCGCCTCGGCACTCTCGGCCTGCCCATCCAGCAGCGGGCGGCTGTCATCGATCAACGCGCGAGCGTCATCGCCGGAACCGGCCAGTCCGGCGGCGAGATCAGCCGAGGAGTCGAATAGTGCGCCGAGCTCGTACCCGGTGCCGTTGAGCGCCCGGTAGGACTCGTCCAGCAGACCGGTGAGCTTGCCGGTGGGGATGCTCTCTACCAGCGCACTCATCTGATCGAGCATCGGGCCGACCGGTTGTGGCAGCGACTCGGCGTCAGCGGTGATCACCGAGCCGTCAACCAGATTGGGGCCCTCCGCCGACCGGGGCACCAGATCCACATACTGCTCGCCGACCGCCGACACACTGCGGACCGTGGCCGCCACATCGGCGGGAATCCTGGGTGAGGTCTGCAGCGACATGGTCACCCGAGCGCCGTCGCGCGTAGGCCGGACGTCGGTGACTTTGCCCACCTCCACGCCGCGGTAGGTGACATTCGAGAACTGGTAGACGCCTCCGGTGGCCGGCAGGTTCAACGTGACGGTGATGCGGCCCCAACCGAGCAGCATCGGAGCCTGTAGGTAGACGAAAACCATTGCAGCCAGCCCGATCACCGACGCGATGGTGAAGATGATCAGCTGCGTCCGAACGAAGCGCGTCAGCATCAGTTGCCTCCCTGCGCGACGTCCGGCGTCTCGGCCTGCGCGACGTCCGGCGTCTCGGCTGCCGGCGCCGGTGCCGCCTGCTCGGTCAGCGGTGGCAGCGGAGCGAGTTCCTCGGGCCGCGGTGTCACCGGCGCCTGCAGCGGGTCCCGGGTGTAGGTGGAATACCAGGGGTCGCCCGGCGCGGGCACCAGCGAGGCACCGGGCTCACCCCATCGGGTTCCGAGCAGGATGCCGCTCTTGAGCCGCGGGATGGTGAAGTCGAACACGATGAACTGGTTCATGTAGTCGCCGCGGATGCCCCGGTCGATGAACTCCTGCGTGTAGGGGTAGGTGGGCAGATAGGCCAGTGCCGTCATCAGATCGGGCCCGACGTCGGCCAACGCACGCACGGTGGGTTCCAAGTTCTGCAGGTTCTGCACGATGTCGGCCTGTGACTCGTTGATCAATTGGTTTGCGGTATCGCTGAATTGGCCCAGTTTCTGCAGCGCCGTGCTGAGTCGGGGACGTTGCTGGTTGAGTACCTGCAGTGCCCGCGGAATCCGGTCCAGGGCAGCTTGCAGCACGCCGCGCTCGTCGGCGAACGTTTGGGCCAGCCGGTTCAGCTCTGAAACCGAGGCGATGATGTCGTCATGTTGAGTGTCGAGCAGGCCGACGACGTCGTTCATCCGGGTGAGCAGGTCGCGGATCTGGACTTGTCGACCGTCCAGGGCAGCGTTGAAATTACGGACGATGTCGCCGATCCGGGTCAGACCACCACCGTTGACCACGACCGACAACGACGACAGGGTCTGCTCGGTGGACGGGTACTTCGAGGATCGATCCAATCCGATGGTGGACCCAGGCTCCAGTCTGCCGCTTGCTGGTTCACCGACCGGCGGGTCCAAGGCCAGGTGCATCGAGCCCAACAGACTGGTCTGCCCCACGGTGGCGACGGCGTTGGCCGGCACCACGACGTCCGGTTTCACCGATACCTCGACGTGGGCCCGCCAGTTGTCGGCGGTCATCTTCCGTACCGCTCCGACCACAACGTCACCGATCATGACCGGTGAGTTCGACTCCAGTGAGCCGACATTGGCGAGTTGGACGTGGTACAGCGCGGCGTCGGAGTTGGTCCCCACGGTGCCCGGCAGCGGCAGTGAGTTCAACCCGTTGAACGAGCAACCGGACGCCACCAACACCACACAGCACGCCGACGCGGCCAGTCTGCGCGACCTCGACCTGATCACGGGGTGCCTCCTGTCGGAGCCGGCACATCGGCCTCAGCCGGTAGCAGCAATTCGGTCAGATTGGTCGCGACCGGCACCGGGGCGGGTGGCGCGGGCACTCCGGGCGGAATGGGCGCGCCGGGAAACAGCGCCGGTTGTGGGTGGGCGGGCAACCCGTCGGGCGCGTACGCCCCCGGCGGCTGCGGCGGATCGTTCCATCCCGGTGGCGGCGCGACATCACCGGCTCCGGTGTAGGCCGACACCGACGGGGGCAACTCGGCTGGACCATCGGGGATTCCGGAACCGCCCGGCGCCAGCCGCGGATCGGAGTAGATGACGTTCTTCGGCGCTGGTCCCAGGTAGGCGTTGAACGGGAACGGCAGGTGGTTGAAGTTCATCAACCGCAGCGCCGGTCCGAGATATTGTGCGCAGGCCCGGCCGGATTCCTCGGCGGTGACGTTCTCGACCGCCGCGATCGCCGAGCAGATGGTGGCCACCGGGTTGGCGAAGTTGTTCATCGCGAACGACCCGCGTGGTCCGCCGGTATCCGGGTTGTAGATGTTGTACCCGTTGACCAGTGCGTTGGGTGCGGCGTGCAGGACGTTCTTGACCACCGTGCTGTTGTCGGAGAGGACCTGGGTGACATTGGCCAGGCGTTGCACCTGCTCGGAGGTCTGGTCTCGTGAACCGGCGATGAAGCGCTGAACTTTGTCCACGGCGGACGACAGTTCGGTTATCGCCGAGTCCAACTCCGAGCGACTGCCATCGACCACACTGCTGACCTCGGCCAGCCGATTCTGGAACTGCACGATCTGAACATTGCTGTCCCGGAGCGCAGCGACGAACACCTGCAAGTTCTCGATGACGTCGACGATGTTGCCGCTGCCCTCCCCCAGAATCCGTCCGACATCGGACAACTGCGCGATGGTCTCCCTGAGCTTGTCACCGTTGCCGGCCATCGCGTCGGCGGTGGTGTCGATGAACCGGCCCAGCGACGTGTCCGAAACCCCACTGGCCGGACCGAGTTCTGCGGCCAGCCGGGTCAGCTGCTCTTTGATCTCATCCCACTCCACCGGTATGGCCGTGCGGTCGGCGCCGATCTCGGCGCCGTCGGGCAGGGTGGGCCCGCTCGCCTCGGGGCTCGAACCGTATGCGGGCGTGAGTTGTACGTAGCGCGCCGACACCAGGTTCGGCGCGACGATGATCGCCTTGGCGTCGGCGGGCACCGGGACGTCGCGATCGATCTCGAGCACCACCCGGGTGTGTTCCGGGAGCGGCTCGATGGAGCTGATCTTGCCGACCCGTACTCCGACCACCCGCACTTCGTCGCCAGGATAGATTGCGGTGGCCGATTCGAAGTAGGCGGTGATCATCTTGGGGCGCAGCATCTTCTGGTAGGTGATGATGCCGGCGCCGGCAACCATCAGAGCGGCCAGGACGAGCAGGAGACCCCGCTTGGCCCGCGGTCCGACAGTCCGGGTACTGCTCATGGCTGCCCTCCGGGAATGCCGTTGAACGGGAACGGGAATTCAGCGCGCGGACCGGCGTTGTCCGGCGGTTGACCGGCATCGGTGCCGCGGCGGAATCCGAGCGCATAATCGAGGAACGGTTGCAGGGCCGGGCCGGGCAGCAAGTTGGACGCAAAACCGTAGTAGTAGAACCCGTTGTTCACGGCTTCACCCTGGGTCAGTTGGTATTTCGCCAGTCCTTTGAGCGACTCGGTCAGATTGTCGCGATGCCGCTCGAGCATCTCGGCAACTCGATTGAGTTGTTCGAGGGTGGGGGCCAGTTCGGCTTCGTTGTCCTCGACCAGCCCGGACAGCTGCTGGGCCACCGCCGTGGTGTTGGCCAACAGGGTGACCAGGGCCTGGCGGCGGTCGGCCAGCACACCGAGCAGGTCGTTGGCGTTCAGGATCAGCGCGTTGACCTGTTGGCTGCGCTCGGACAGGATGCCGGTGACGTCGGAGGCCGCGGCCAGCAGACTGCTCAGCGACTCGTTGCGATTGTTGAGCGACTTCGACAACCGGCTCACACCGTCGAAGGTCGGTGCCAGCTGCGGCGCCAACCGTTCGATGGTGTCCGACAGGGTGTCCAGCGACAAGTTGATGGCCTCGGTGTCGGTCCCCGCGGTGTTGGTGGTGAACTCACCCAGCGCGTCGTTGAGCGAGTACGGCGCAGAGGTACGTGACAGCGGGATGACGCCGTGTGCGCCGAGGCTGCCGCTGCCGCGCGGTTCGAGCACCAATACCCGCTCACCGAGCAGGGTGCCGATGCCGATCTGCGCCGTAGTGTCGGTGCCGAGCCGAACCTTGCTGTTCACCACGAAACTCACCAGCGCCTTACCGCGGTCTAGTTCGACATCCGACACGGTGCCGACGTCCACCCCGGAGACCTTCACGTTGTTGCCGGCACTCAGTCCGCCGGCCTCGGCGAACACCGCCTGGTAGTTGATCGAGGTGGCCATCGATACCAGCTTCTGCGGCTGCAAACCGACCACGATCAGCAGGATGATCAGGACCAGACCGATGAATCCGGAACGTAGCAACGAGGATCCGCGATACTTCAGCATCAGGGCTCACCGCACCTTCCGGTGTTCTGGATGACCCAGGGGAAGTGCGCTGTCCGACCCTGCAGGTCGGACACCCGCACCGAGACTCCGCAGATGTAGAGGTTGAGCCAACTACCGTACGAGCCCAGCCGCACCAGCTTGCGGTAGTTCTGCGGAGTCTTCTGCATCAGCAGATCCAGGCGAGCCAGATCGGTCTCGTTGGACAGCAGCGGCGCCAACCGGGTCAACTGGTCCACCGTCCCGGACAGTGGCGGTCGCGCCTCGGTCAGCAGATCCGCCAGCGAGGCAGTTCCGTTGTCCAGGGCGGTGATCGCCGTGCCGATCGGGTCGCGGTCCGCGGCCAGACCGGAGATCAGCTGTTCCAGCTCGTCGACCGCACCGGAGAACTGCTTTCCGTCCTTGGCCAGCACGGTCAACGTCTGATCGAGATTGTCGATGAGCTGTTCGACCGTGTGGCCGTTGTCGGCCAGCGCATTGGTGAACGACGACGTCCGCGCGAACAGCGACTCCAGGTCGCCGCCCTGGCCCTGCAGGATCTGGATCAACGAGTTGGTCAGTGCGTTGACGTCGTCGGGATCGAGCCCTCGGATGACCGGCTTGAGACCGCCGAGCAGCAAGTCCAAGTTCAACGCGGGCTCGGTCCGGTCAAGGCCCAATTGTGTGCCGACCGGCAGGATTCGGGTCGTTCCGGGATCGTCGAGCAGCTCGAGGTAACGGTCCCCGACCAGGTTCAGATAACGCACCGCGACCTTGGTGCTCTCGGTCAGCCGGACGTGATCGTCGGCGTCGAATGTCACCAAAACCGTGTTGTCCGGCTGCAACTCGACGTCGCGTACGGTGCCGACTCGGATACCGGCCACCCGCACTGAATCGCCTACCCCAAGGCTCGAGGCGTCTTCGAACAACGCCGAGTACGAGTTGGTCGAACCCGACCGGTACTGGCTGAAGATCGCGAACAGACCTGCGGTCAGCAGCGCCATGGTCACCACGAACGCCGTGAACTTGGCTGCGGTAGCGCCCATTCCGCTCATCCGGGTTGTCCGATCTGTGCGGTGTTGCGCGGCGGTCCGTCGATCGGGCCGTACAGCAACTGCTTGAGCCCGTCGGAGTTCAACAGGATTCCTTCGTTGCCGTACTGAGCCGGATTGGCGTTGACGTCGGTGATCACGAACGGCGGCCGTTTCTGGAAGCCGACCTTCGGCAGATCGGTGCACTGCGGTCCGCCGGTGGCAGCCACCTTCGGCAGGTTCTGTGGATAGCGGTAGCGCTCCTGACCCAGCACCACGGTCTGCAGCAGCAGCCCGCCCGGCAGGGGCGTTCCCGGGGCTTTGGCCAACTCCACCGCGCCGCCGAGCCCGCAGGTCAACGCAGGGTTGTACCGGTTGGTGAGGTCGGTGGTCGGGGTCAGCAGCCGCATCGCGGTCGCGATGGCTTGCCGGTTGGCGCCGACCACCTCGGTGCCGGTGTCGGACAGACCGATCACGCTGATCAGCACGGACTCGAGGTTGCGCTGCTCGTCGACCATCGTCTGCCCGATCCGGGTCGATGCGTCGATGGTGCTGACCAAGTCCGGTGCGGCATCCGCGTAGGCGCTGAACACCTCGGGCGCGACCGCGATTTCATCCTCGAGGGCCGGCAGACTGGGTTCGATGTCTGCCAGGAATGCGTCGAAGTCCGACATCATCTGGCCGATCCGATCGCCGCGACCGTCCAGTGCGGTGGCCAATGCACCCAGGGTCTCGTTGAGTTTGGCGGGTTCGATCCTGTCCAACACCGACGACAATTGCTCGAACACGGTGTTGATCTCGACGGTGACGTGGTCGGCGTCGAGCACCTGCCCCGGTTGCAGGGCCTCGGCCGACGGATTGGTCGGCGGTACCAGTTCGACGAACTTGGCGCCGAATACTGTCGAGGACGCGATCTCGACGCCGACGTCCGACGGCACGATGTCCAGATAGGCCGGATCCATTGCCAAGTGCAGAGCGGCCCGCCCATCCGGCAATGCTTCGATGGATTTCACCGAACCCACCTGCGCCCCATGCAGTTTCACCTTGGCATCGGCGTTCATCACCAGGCCCGCCCGTTCGGAGAGGACGGTGACCGGGACCGTCTCGGTGAAACTGCCCCGAAACAGCCCGACCGCGAGCGCCACCACGGCCACTCCAGCCAGGACGGTGGCAAACCCGGCCACGGCGCGTCGGTCACTGGAACTGGAACTCATCGTCTCTGCACACCCCTAACCCGACAGGTTGAAGTTGCCGTTGGCGCCGTAGACCGACAGGGACACCAGCAAGGTGACCGAGACGACGACGACCAGTGAGGTGCGTACCGCGTTGCCGACCGCCGCGCCCACCCCGGACGGCCCGCCGGAGGCGAAA
>NZ_JCALDB010000044.1:0-7901 GCF_059812645.1 Mycobacterium sp. NGS45
CGAGCTGCCCGCAGTACTTAGTGTAGAGATCATGGGGTGCCGACCAGACATCACAGCACTCGATCAAAAGTGGAAGCAGGTGCTTCGCAACCGTGACGAGCATTTGAACCTCGCTCGCAAGCACTTCAGTCTCGACCTAGAGGCGGTGGAGATGTCTCTAGGTTTCCAGAGGTAGCTCGGGGCCGTCCCCGATCCCGCCACAACATCCGTGCGCCGGTGCGGGTGGATCGCTTCTAATCACGAATTGAACAGATGGAACCCAGGAACGCCACAGGCCACATCCACATCTACCCGAGGAGAGCACCCTGCGGGATCAACGTGAAGTACGCGGCCGCTGAGACCTCGGAACATAGAGTTGATCAATCCGCGCGACGCTGTCAGCCGACTTACCGAGTGCCACAAGGTAACTCTTCACAAACTCCACGTTGTACCCCGCATCCATGAGAATGTCGATGGGAGGGTAGTACTTTCCCGCGAAGAATGCTTCGCGCTGTCGCGCGTAGCCGTTGTAGCCAGCATCATGCAGGTCGCGTAGTGCCTCTTCAATCGCTGCCGGCACTCCGGGATGCCTCTTGCCAGTTACTGCATCAACAGCCTTCGTGGCAGCGGCCCATCCTTCCACCTCATTGGGGCTGGGCGTGGCCACGCCCAGCAGCTGACCCGCAGCTAGACGCATGCCCTTCTCCAGCAGCTTCAATGGAGGATGCACGACCATCACCGGACCGCCTGGCGTGGGCATGTTTCCGCGCCCGCTGCCGACATTCTTATTGGCACTGTAATTCTGGTGGTAGCTCTCACGGCTCGCCGACATATGCGGCAGCAGTAGTGCTCGTCGACACCAGCTTTCGCCCTTCTGATACAGGTAACTCTCTACCGCAGCGAACGCATAGGCAAGGCCTCGTTCGCTTCCGTCAGCCCACACGTTGTCATTCGGTTCCATACAGACATTCTTTCAGCACCCACCGACAAGTACGCGGATACTTCGATCCGGTACGGCGCTGCCGATCAAGCACGACCAGAAATTCAAGCGGAAGCCGTCGAACTAAGCAGCTACGCTGCGGCACTGAGCGCGGTCGGTAATGGTCGAGGCTTGGCAACAGGTCCTCCTGTCCTAAAAGTGGAGATCCTCCTCATGAGCGACAGACTGCTCACGGTCCTTGTCGAACCGAAGGTCCATAGCTCCGCCACGGACTAACTATCAGAAGATCTTGGGCTCATTCAACTCGATGCCGCTCTTCAGAGATAACACCGCCCAAACCACAGATGATTCGCAGTTCGGGAGCCCGGCCTTCGGGCCAGATCTGCTGCTGCATGGCATTTTTCATCGCTGTGACCGTGGCGCAGTCCCATTGTGCTCCACTGGTCGCGAGTATGATTTCGTCCACCTGCAGAACCCGGGCAGCGAAAGCTCGCTTCTGGGCGGCGGCACTTCGCTGCTTCCGATTGCCAAACGAGGTACTTGATTTCGCTTCAGCCAACACGAGTCGGCGATCTACAAGTGCCAGTAGATCTGTCTCGGTGACCGGATTTCCATTCGCATCGCACATCTCGAATTCAGCAGCATCGATGTAGCTCCGTTGCGCTCCGGTTCGGAGGTAGTGCGAGAGCAGTAACGGGACGTCTCCGTTGTCGAGCAACAGTTTCCGCGCGATAGGGTGCAAGTCGTAATACCAGATGGGCTCGTGCACCGGGAGCCGCCATAGCTGACGCTCAAGAGCGTTGTCGGCCAGGCACCGTGGACATCTGACCATGGGGGCTAGGTCAGCTACGTGTACGAATGCCGAATGTTGGCACCTTGGACACTTGGTAAGCAGGCCTCGCCGAAGCACTCCCGCCCTGAGCAATCCGTCGATCGTGTCCCGGGCCCCCGCTGACTCCTCAATACCTGCAAGGGCACACATGCCCGAGAAATGCAAATATCCCTCGGAGTTCACGACACAACCCTCTCCCTTCGGATAATCAGCCCTAGTGGAACCAGACCGGTTGAATGCCAAGAGCACCGAGAGAAGTTCACTTGCGATCAGATCTGTCAACGCCTTTCTGCTGCCCAGCATTGTTGCCAGCACATTGGCCTGCGTACCCGCAGTCGAAAGCCGCACAGACATCTCCTGAGTGCCCGCGCGCGCGTTTGCCCAGTCAATCAGCGACGGAAATCTGAGCAATGGACGCGCGAGGGACTGTGCGAGCGAGGCGCCAGAGGGAATTAAGTCTGTTCGATGTGCTTGATACGAGATCCCCGACCTTCCCGCACGAACCCGAGTGGCTCGGGCCTCTGTTGGTTCGACCAGCAACGACGCTTCGGGCACGGCAATCGAGACTGGCAGTTCGTGGCCGCGGAGGCTGATGTCGACCTGCCAACACGCCGACTGCTCAAGCAGCTCAAGGCCTGACACCCCAATTCGCGGCAGGGGCGGCAGCGTTTGGAAATCTGCGGTGCCCTCATCGGTCGCGACAGCAGCCGACCATTCGTGGGAGATGTTCTCCTTCAAGACGTAGTGGACCTTCCAGTATCTCGAAGGCACTAGGGTGTTGGCACGCACCACCTCCCATTTTTCATCAAGGTTCTTGTCGAGGATCAGGCTCGTACGGTCACGCCACTGTTGTGCACGGGCCGTGATTTCGCCTTCATCTAGAGTGGTTGAGGTAAAAAGAACTCGCTTCAGCTGCTTCGATGCGTGACTTACCAGATTGTCGATTCCCGCTAGCACGTGGGCATGGAGCTCGGTGTCTACCCACCACTCTTCGGGGACCCAGATTCCACACCTGTAGGTACGGTCCCAAACCATGGCAAGAGCGAAATCCGACGGCTCATCGCCAATAACAACCAGCGCGTCGGATCGGTCTGGACCGTACGATTGGGCTCCATCCAATCCGACGAGTGTCCGCGCAAGGTAAGTCTCGTACCTACCCTCGAAAGAATCTCTCGTGCCTACGCCGAAAAGGCCAACAGCCTTGTGCTCGTGTGACGAAAGTCTGCGCACCGCTGATTGCTTGAGTGGCGTTTCGATATCAGCAATGCCGTCATTCGGTGGTTCGCTCAATCCCCAGCGGCATGCTGCTGCTACACCGAGAGCGCCCTTAAGGGCAGGGCTCGCAGCGATCGAGGTCTCACCAGCCCGGAAGTCGCTGACAGTCGACACTGCCACAGGGTCACCCGAACTCGGATCGCTGGCGGTTGAAAACCAGATGTTCCAGAGTGCGGAGAACGTGGGGTTGGCAACTTCCTCAATCTTCAACAGCGGTGATCGGTAGTTGGAGCAAATCGCTGAGATCGTCTCCTGCGCGCGCACAACCAAGTCCGATAGTTCCGCCGGCAACGCTTCATTTGGAGGAACAAGTACGCAGTCGGGGTCGTACTCCCGCAGACAAGCAAGGACCGCAGGGTGAATGTCCCCCTTCTCCGTAGGGACCACAACGAACCCTGCGCCAGCCCAAGCCGTGGTGACTTGGTGAATGCCAGACATGACCATCCGGTGCCAGTCTTGGGTCACCGGCACCACGAGAACGACGCGCGGAGCACGTAGCTGCATGTGGGCTACTTCGTTGGAGTAGACCCTCTGGTCAGACATCATCGCTCGCCTAAGGATTAGTGAATCTGGTCGTGCTGACAGGTTCAGGGTGGTCGGCGCTAACGCCTTATGCAGCACCGTCTTTAGGAGCCGCGTTCTCCCTCACGGTGTTCAAGATTTCCACGATGTTGTCCACATCGCCCTCGCTGAACACATCGTCCGGCCCCGTCGGGGCGTGGTCGATGTAAGGCGACTCGTACAGTCGCGCCGGCTCGACCACACCGTTGGCGGTGAGTTCGGTGACGATCAGGTTGATGAAGCGGATCTGGTCGGTGTTGAACCGGGTGCCGTCGAGGTAGGTGCCAAAGGCGTCGGCGGCGGCTTCGCGGTCCAATCCGACCAGGGATCGTACGAACAGGCCGAGGCCGTGCGATTGTTCACGGGCCAGGTCGATGTCGGCTTGGTCCCCCACGCCGCTGTCGATCAACATGCGTTCCAGCGCTTCCAGATCATCAGCAGTGAGTGGCCTATTGCGGCGCAGCCGCTGCAGAGCGACGTGGTCCTGGTGTTGTGTCAGGTAGGCCTTGGCCTTGGCTTGGAAGCGCTCCCAGTTGGTGCCGGGCGTGATCCCGGGCAGATCGACCAGGGTGGCCTCACCCATTTCGTCGGCGAAGTCGGTGTAGACCACCACCTTCTTGGCCTTCTCCAGGAACCGCACCAGGCCACGCAAGTTGCGGCGCGCAGCTTCGAGCATCGGCAGGGTCACGTCGACCCACCACTCGTCGCTGCCGACCTCTTCGAGCAGTACCTCTTGGGCCTTGACCGACGGGATCGCGGTCTGGCCCAGGAGCCCGGTGGCGATGTTCTGGATCTGCTCGCGCAGGCGTTCGGCGGCGACGGTGTCGCCTTCGAGTTGTGCGAGTTGGCGGCGCAGGACCAGCATGTCGAAGCGTTTGGCGTCTTCGTCGTCGTCCTTGTGCGCCGAGGGCAGGCCCGAGAGTTGTTCGGCGACATCGCCCGCGGCCTCGGTGGTCAACGATATCCACGCTGGCCACTGTCCGTATTGCTCGACCAGTTTGCGGTGTGGCCGGACCAGGAAGTTGTCCAGGTTCATGCCGACCACGGTGCGGTGCAGTGACCGCGCGACGTCGACGCGCAAGCCGCGTTCGGTTTCGGTGCCCTGGCCTTCGCCGGGGTCGGGCTCGGTGACCGGCCAGGCGTGGTCGATGGCGCTGATCAGCCCCAAACGGGTCTCGAACAGGCGTTGGTTCAACGACTTCTGCAGTGAGCCTTCGGATCCCGGGAGGTCTTGGCTGAAGTATTCGAGGTTGCCGCAGAAGTCGAAGACGTAGAAGTTCGCCTTATCCTGGCCGGGGCCGAACAGGTCGGGTCGCAGCCGGGTGCCGCGGCCGATCATCTGCCAGAACTTGGTCTTGGAGCGGACCAGTTTGAAGAACACCAGGTTGACCACGTCGGGGACGTCGATGCCGGTGTCGAGCATGTCGACCGAGATCGCGATGTGCGGGTTCTTCTCGGTGACGGAGAAGTCGTCGATCAGCGACTGTGCATGGCTCAGTCCGTGGGTGATGACACGGGCGAACTGGCCGCCGTAGTGCGGGTATTGGATGTCGAAGCGTCGGGCGATGAACTCGGCGTGGTCTTTGTTCTTGGCGAAGATGATGGTCTTGCCCAGGCGATCCCCGTCGGCGACGCGGTGGCCCTTGCTCATCAGTTCGGCGAGCACCTTGTCGACGGTGTCCTCGTTGAACAGGAACCTGTTCAGTTCCTCGGCACCGACCTCATCGGGCGGGTCGTTGCCCTCGCCCCAGTCGAGGGCATCCCAGTCGGCCTTCTCCTCCTCGGGCAGGTCGGCGTAACGGATGCCTTGGCGCAGGAACTTGGTGCCGACGGAGATCCCGACCGCCGGTACCAGGAAGCCTTCGTTGACGGCGTCGTCGAGGCCGTAGGCGTCGGTGGGGACGCCGTCTTCGAGGTGGAACAGCCGGTAGGTGTTGTGGTCGACTTCGTCCTTGGGGGTGGCGGTCAGCCCGACGAGCAGGGAGTCGAACCACTCGAAGATGGCCCGGTACTTCTGGTACACCGACCGGTGGGCTTCGTCGATGACGACGAGGTCGAAGTAGCCGGGCCCGAACTTCCTGATGCCCGAGTCGGTGTCGTTGATCAGGTTCATCATCGTCGGATAGGTACAGACGTAGACCCGGCCGTCGGTGATCTTCTCGGTCACCAGGTTCACCGTGGTGGCATCCGGCAGGTGCGTCTTGAACGCGTTGGCCGCCTGGGTGACCAGTGCGGTGCGGTCGGCGAGGAACAGCACCCGCTTGACCCAGTTGGCTTCCATCAACTGCTTGATCAAGGCGATGACGGTGCGGGTCTTGCCCGATCCGGTGGCCATCACCAGCAGGGCTTCGCGTTGCTTAGCGGTGAAGGCGTCATCGATCGCCCGTATCGCGCGGTGCTGGTAGTGCCGCTCCACGATGTCGGAGTCGATCGGCATCTGCGCCAGCGGTTTGCGTGTGGTGCGGCGCTGGATCATCAGTTCCAGTTCGTCGCGGGTGTAGAAGCCCTGCACTTCCCTGGGCGGGTAGCCGCCGGCATCGTCCCAGATCCAGTGCTCGAAACCATTGCTGTAGAAGATCACCGGGCGCCGGCCGGTCATCTGATCCAAGCAGTCGGCATACAGTTTGGCCTGCTGCTGGCCGACCTGCGGGCTCTTGCTGGTGCGTTTGGCTTCCACGATCGCCAGGGGCAGACCGTCATCGCCCCACAACACGTAGTCGATGAAGCCGCTGCCGCCGCCGGTGGGCATACCGGTCACCGGATACTCGCGGTCCTTGGCCTCATTCAGGGGCCAACCGGCTTCCGCGAGCATGACGTCGATGAACGTGTCCCGGGTCTGGGCTTCGTCGTAGTCGCGGTCATCGGGCTGCTGATTCGCCGCCTGGGCCTGCTTGACCTTCTCACGCAGGGCGGCGATCTCCGCAGCCTGGGCCGCGGCCAGTTCATCCTTCTCCGCCAGCGCCTTGGCGTGCGCCTCGTCCTGCGCGGCGAACTTCGCCGCGAGTTGGGCGACTTCCTGCCGGCTCAGCGGTGCGGCCTTGGCCGCGATAGTCGGGTCGAATGTGGCCTTGAGTGGAACCGCCTGCGGATTCGTCGAGTACCGGAACGCAGCCCACAGCATCACGTGATGCAGTTCGCGCAGTGCATCCAACGCAGCCCGCGCCGGAATCTGCTGGGGCTCATGGACCGCGGTATTGCCGAGCTTGCGGATCAGGTTCAGCTTGGTGGCAATCCCGACGCCGACCTTCGACTTGAACGCCGCATCGTTGATCTTGGCCGCCAGATCGTTCTTGTACGGGATCGGCAGTGCCAGAACATCATACAAGTAGTCGACCAGGAGCTCGACGGTGCGTCGGCTGTAGAAGCACGCCGACCGCGGATCGCTGGTGGCGTAACTCTCCGCACGCCGGCAATCGGCCAGCACTTCCGGCCACCCGACGGGCTCCAGAAACGCGAAGTTCGACATGCCGCTACCTCACAGCTGACCAGAGAACGCGCGGGATTGGAGAGAAGCGAAGAGTTCATCGAGCTGGTGCGTCGACGAAGTCGGTATCGCGGAGAGCCGACGAACAAACTCAGCCTGACGGGCGATATCGATGAGTGGCAGCTCAAGCCGCTCGAGTTTGGCCTTGGAGATATTCTTCATCGATCCGCCTGTCCCACTCGACAACTGCCCAATCCTGCGGCGGATTGCAGGCATGCGAAACAATGCCCAATAGAAGCGAGGGACGCTCGCGGCATCCAGCCAAACGAATCGCCAAATCTTGTCAGGCAGTGCCAGGTTCGGGGGCGCGTCCTTGACGTAGGCAACCGCACCGACCAACTCAGCGGTGTTCGCACGGCTAATTAGCAAGTCACCAGTCCGAACGAGGTGGTCGGTTGGCGGCTTATAATCGAGCGGAAGTGGCTTGGATTCCGTTGATTTGAACTCCCCGGACGTGACGGCGCTAATCTTCAGCACACGGTACGGCGACGGTGCACTCTCGTCATCGGCCACGATGTTGCGCCCTCCCTGAAGGTCAGCAATCCGTCCAAACTCAACCGACGGACCGGATCTCCGCAGACTCTCGGGATCGCCGAACATGTCAACAAAGATCGATTGCGCCATACCATCGAGGTGGTCCTGCACCTGACGTCGCTTTGCGCGCAACGCATCCACCTGGTCGAGGATTGCTGCGATGCGCCGCTGATCATCGAGCTGCGGGAGGGGCACATGCAGACTTTCGAGAAAGTGAGACGGGACGCGCCGTTGGCCGGCGCTACCTGTCATCCGCATCTCGCCTGCGCGACGGATTCGGTCCTGGCGCAGAAAAT
>NZ_JCALDB010000045.1:0-5956 GCF_059812645.1 Mycobacterium sp. NGS45
CTTGACATCGGATTGCCCACGTTGGACGGCTTCGAGGTGCTGGGCCAGTTGCGCGCCGAGGGCAGCGCGTTACCGGTGATCGTGCTGACCGCCCGCAGCAGCGTCGCCGACACGGTGGCCAGCCTCGAAGGCGGCGCCGACGACTACATGGCCAAGCCGTTCCGGTTCGAGGAACTGCTGGCCCGGGTGCGGCTGCGGCTGGCACCGGAGCGGTCCAGCGAGCTGACCGTACTGTCCTGCGGCGGACTGAGCCTGGATCTGCGCACCCGGCAAGCCCACGTCCAGGGCCGGACCATCGACCTGTCGGCGCGCGAATTCGCGTTGGCCGAAACCTTTCTCCGGCACCCAGGGCAGGTGCTCTCGCGCGAACAGCTGTTGAGTCAGGTGTGGGGCTACGACTACGACCCGGGCTCCAACGTGGTCGACGTCTACGTCCGCTATCTGCGTCGCAAGCTCGGCGCGGAACGGTTCAGCACGTTGCGCGGCATGGGTTATCGGCTGGAATCCATTCCCTGACCGGCTCGCAGCCCGCCCGGTAGCTCAGATCTCGAGCACCGTGGGGACGATCATCGGCTGACGGCGGTAGGTCTCACCGACCCACTTGCCGACCGTGCGCCGAATGGCCTGCGCAATCCGGACCGGGTCGGTGACGCTCTCGCCGGCCAACTTCTCCAACTCGGCGTCGACCATCCGGGCCACCGGCTCCAAGGCCTTGGGGTCTTCGGAGAAGCCGCGGGAATGCAGATGTGCCGGCGCAGCGGGCTTTCCGGTGCCGCGGCGAACCACGGCGGTGACCGCGACGAAACCCGACGACAGGATCAGCCGCTCCCCCAGCGTGGATTCGCCGACGTCGCCGGTGATCAGGCCGTCGACGAACATCTTGCCCACCGGCACCGCGCCGGCGATCGACGCCACACCGTTGACCAGGTCCACGCTGACGCCGTTCTCGGCCACCATGATGTTCTCTTCGGGCACCCCGGTGCTGGCCGCCAACTTCGCGTTGGCCCGCAGGTGCCGCCAGGTGCCGTGCACCGGCATGACGTTGCGCGGCCGCACACCGTTGTACAGGAACAGCAGTTCGCCGGCGTAGGCGTGGCCGGAAACATGAACCCGGACTTGACTGTTGGTGACCACTCGGGCGCCGATCTTGGCCAGCGCGTCGATCACACCGTAGACCGCCTCTTCGTTGCCCGGGATCAGCGAGCTGGACAGCACCACCAGATCGCCCGCGGTCAAGGTGATGCTGCGGTGCTCGCCGCGTGACATCCGGCTCAGCGCGGCCATCGGCTCACCCTGGGTTCCGGTGGTGATCAGCACCACCCGCTCCGGTGGCATCATCTCGGCGGCACCGATGTCGAGGACGTCGTCATCGGCGACGGTCAGGAAACCCAACTCGCGGGCGATGCCCATGTTGCGCACCATGGAGCGGCCCACGAACGAAACCTTGCGGCCCAATGCCACTGCGGCGTCGATGATCTGCTGCACCCGGTCGACGTTGGAGGCGAAGCAGGCCACGATCACCCGGCCCTCGGCACCACGCATCAGTCGGTGCAGATTGGGCCCGATCTCGCTTTCCGATGGGCTGACCCCAGGGTGTTCGGAGTTGGTGGAGTCGCACAGGAAGAGGTCCACGCCGGCGTCGCCGAGTCGGGACATTCCCGGCAGATCGGTGGGCCGGCCGTCCAGCGGAGTCTGGTCCAACTTGATGTCGCCGGTGTGCAAGATGGTGCCGGCACCGGTGTGCACGGCGATCGCCAGCGCGTCCGGAATCGAGTGGTTGACCGCGAAGTATTGGCATTCGAAGACGCCGTGTGTGCTGCGCTGCCCTTCGGCCACCTCGACGAACTTGGGCTTGATCCGGTGCTCCCGACACTTGGCAGCCACCAGCGCCAAGGTGAACTTCGAACCCACCACCGGGATATCCGGACGCAGTTTCAGCAGGAACGGGATAGCGCCGATGTGATCTTCGTGAGCATGCGTGAGCACCAGCGCTTCGATGGCGTCCAAACGGTCTTCGACGTGCCGCAGATCCGGCAGGATCAGGTCGACCCCGGGCTCGTCGTGGGTGGGGAACAGTACCCCGCAGTCGATGATGAGCAGCCGACCCAGATGCTCGAAGACCGTCATGTTGCGGCCGATTTCACCGATTCCGCCCAGTGCCGTAACCCGTAGGCCGCCGGGCGCGAGATCCCCGGGCGGCGCCAGTTCGGTGTTCATGACTGGATCACGACATCCTTAGTGCAGCAGGCCTGCCGCGCGCAGATCGGCGGCCAGCTCATCGAGTTGAGCGTCGGTGGCAGGAACTTGCGGCAGGCGTGGTGCACCGGTTTCGATACCCAGCAGCCGCAGTCCCGCCTTGGACAGCGTGACGCCGCCGAGTCGATACTGCGCGTCGACCAGTGGCGCCAACCCCGCGTTGATCTTCCGGGCGGTGGCGATGTCGCCGGAATTGAAGGCCGACAACATATCTCGCAGCTGGCTGGCCGCCACGTGGCCCCACACGCTGACGAATCCGATGGCACCCATCGCCAGCCAGGGCAGGTTGAGCGCGTCGTCACCGGAGTAGTAGGCCAGCGAGGTCTCGGCCAAGATCCGGCCGCCGCCGTGCAGGTCACCCTTGGCGTCCTTGACCGCGACGATGTTCGGGTGCTCGGCCAGCTTGCGCATGGTGTCCCAGGCGATCGGCACCACCGAGCGCGGCGGGATGTCATAGAGCAGGTTGGGCAGATCGGTGGCGTCCGCGACAGCGTTGAAGTGCGCCAGCACACCGGCCTGCGGCGGTCGCGAGTAATACGGCGTGACCACCAGCAGCCCGTGCGCACCGGCGGCGGCCGAACGCTGCGCCAACCGAACGCTATGCGCGGTGTCGTAGCTGCCGGCGCCGGCCAGGATGCGGGCGCGGTCACCGACGGCTTCGAGCACCGCCTCGAGCAGGGCGATCTTCTCGTCGTCGGTGGTGGTGGGTGATTCACCGGTGGTGCCGGAGACCACCAGGCCGTCGCAGCCTTTGTCGATCAGATGTACCGCGAGCTTCTTGGCGGTGGCCAGGTCCAGCGAGCCGTCCGGGCCGAACGGCGTCACCATAGCCGTCAGCACGGTGCCCAACCGTGCGCTGACATCGATTCCGCTGGTGCTCACGGGCACAAGATTACCGTGCTCGTCTCAGACCTCCGTCGCCAGCGGACTGGTTGCCACCTCGGTGCCGTCGGCGAGGCTGTAGATCTCGAAATCGGCGAAGACCTGCGGTGCAACGTCGACCAGTTGGCGTAGGCAGGCGATCGCCAACCGGCGGATCTCGAGATCAGCGTGCTCGCTGGCCCGCATCGCGATGAAGTGCCGCCAGGCCCGGTAGTTTCCGGTCACCACGATCCGGGTCTCGGCGGCGTTCGACAGCACTGCCCGGGCAGCTTGCCGTGCTTGTTTACGCCGCAGCGTCCCCAGTTGTCCGTCGGGTTCGTCGGCGGCCAGTTTGGCTTCCAGTTTGTCCAGCAGCTCGGTGTAGGCGGCCCGGCCGGCATCGGCGGCCGCCAGGAACAGCGCCTCGAGCTCCGGGTCACCCTCGATGCCGGGCGGGGTGACCACCTGCGCGTCGCGCTCGGGCACGTAGCGCTGCGACAGCTGCGAGTAGGAGAAGTGTCGGTGCCGAACCAGTTCGTGCGTGCAGGACCGGGACAGCCCGGTGATGTAGAAGCTGACCGAGGCGTGCTCGAGCACCGAGAAGTGCCCGACGTCGATGACGTGCTTGAGGTAGCCGGCGTTGGTCGCGGTGCGGGGGTTCGGCTTGTCCCAGCTCTGGTAGCAGGCCCGGCCGGCGAACTCGACCAGCGCGGGACCGCCGTCGGCGTCGGTGCTCCACGGCACGTCCGGCGGCGGCGTGAACTCGGTCTTGGCGATCAGCTGCACACGCAGCGGGGCGGTCTCGGCCACCCCGGCAGCCTAACTTGGCGCACTATCAGGCCCCGACCTCGCGGTAACGCCTGCTTGCCGACAGCAACCGCGCTGCGGCAAACCCAAAGGAGAGATCAGTTGAATCGGCGCAAGTCCCAGGTAGTGGTCGGTATCTTGGCGGCCGGCGGCGTGCTTTCGGCCACCTTGCTCTCCGGTTGCAGCGAATCCAGTGACTCCCCGACGAGCGGCGCGGCAGCCACCGTCGAGGCCGATCGTGCCTCGGCGCTGATCTTCGGCGTCAATCAACAGCGTCCGCAGCTGGAAGACTTCGACATCGATGAACTGGTCGAGACCTACTGCCCGGCACAGCAGGAAGCGGTGCGGGCCAAGTACGAAGCGCAGGTGCCGACCATGGAGTCGCTGGCCACCCCCGCGCAGTTGGCCGATCCGGGATTCGCCGAGACACTGAACCAGCAACTGCTCGAGTGCTACCCCGGAATGGACGAGTACTACCTCGGCGACGTGATCGATGCCGTGATCGCCCAGGATCCGGCGGCCTACCGCCCCGCCATCCTCAAAGTGCACGCCAAGCTGAAGGACATCGAGGAATTCGAGGTCGACAACATCGAGATCGACGGCGACAACGCCACTGCCGATCTGTCCATCACCAGCACCGCACTCGACGGCACCACCACGACTGAGGTGTTCCACAACGAGTACGTCAAGATCGATGGCAACTGGAAGGACTGCACTGCCCCCTCGACCGACGGCTAGTCAAGGATCGCGAACCCGGTCCGCGACTACAGCGCGCGCCGTAATGCGGCGGCCAGATCGCCGTTGGCACCGACGCCGAGGCGGCCGAGTCCCAACCACTGCGCCATCCGGGTCAGCTCCTCGGCCAACGCCGAGGCGATCCGGGCGCGGTCTCGGCCGTCCTCGGCGAACGCGCCGATGACCCGCAGCGTGTCGGCGGCCCGGTCGGCCTTGAGGTCGACCCGCGCGACCAGTTCGCCGTCGAGCAGGAACGGCCACACGTAGTAGCCGTACTGCCGTTTGGCCTGCGGCGTGTAGATCTCGATCCGGTAGTGGAAGCCGAACAGCCGCTGCACCCGGGGCCGGAAGAAGATCAACGGGTCAAACGGGCACAGCAGCGCGGTGCCGCGGTCGAGGCGCGGAATAGTTTGCCCGGCCCGTAGATACGCCGGGCTGCCGGCGACAGTCACGGGCTCCAGGTCACCGGAGGCCAGCAACTGCGCCAGCGCCGGTTTGGTCTGCGCTGCGCTCAGCCGGAAGTAGTCCCGGATGTCGGCCTCGGTTCCGACACCCAGCGCGGTGGCGGCGCGTAGCACCAACTCACGCACCGCCTCGGCGTCCTCGACCTCGCGGGCGAGCACGTGCGCCGGCAGCACCCGCTCGGTCAGGTCGTAGTGCCGGGCGAAACCGGCTCGGTGCGCGGTGGTCAGCACCCCGGCCGACCAGAGCGCTTCGGCCACCCACTTGGTATCGCTGCGGTCCCACATCTGTTTCTTCGCGGCCGCCTTGGGTCGAGGTGGCTCGGCCCCCAGGTGTGCCTCGATCTGCCCGGCGGTGCACGGCCCCAGGTCAGCGACCGCGGCCACCACGTCATCGGCCAACTTCGAATTGCGCCGCACGATGTCACGTCCCCACCGGCCGTGCCGGTACTCCCGCATCCGCCAGCGCAGCAGCGGCCAGTCCTCCACCGCCATCAGCGCCGCCTCGTGCGCCCAGTACTCCACCAGCAGCCGCGGACTGCGAGCACTGTGGCTCCACGCAGCGCTATCCAACGTGTCCCGGTCATAGCTGCCGAGCCGGCTGAACACCGGCGCGTAGTGCGCCCGCACCGCCACCGATACCGAGTCCAGTTGCAGCACCTGGATCCGGTCGATCAACCGCTTCAGATGCGCACGAGTGATCGCGCCGCGCGGTTTGGCGTCATGAAAGCCCTGAGCTGACAGCGCGATGCGCCGGGCCTGCGGCACGGTGAGAACAGCCACCCGGACATCGTTGCGCATGCCGCTGACACCGAGCGCCCGGACCCGCTGCGAGA
>NZ_JCALDB010000046.1:0-5148 GCF_059812645.1 Mycobacterium sp. NGS45
GGTCGGGGTGCGCACCAACGCCGAGGTTCCAGGACCGGTGCTGCGTCGAGGATTTCGTCCGAGTCGGGCCGCGATGGCGCCCTTGCGGCAAGCGGTCGACCGTGGACTGTTGAGCATCCGGGGAGCGGACCGGGCGTTGCGGGTGGCGTGGTCGTTGGCGGATTTGGCCGGCCGCGGGGCGCCGGGCCTCGAGGATGTGCAGTTGGCGCTGGCGTTCCGGTCCTGCGGGGTGGCGCGGTGAGCGCCGACCAGGTCCGGCAGGCCTGGGCGTATCTGGCCCGGGTGGTCGAGCCGCCGTGTCCGCTGCTGGCCGATTTCGTCAGCGAGGTCGGGCCCCTGCAGGCGGCCGACCGGATTCGCTCCGATGGCGACCTGCCGGAGGGGCTGTCCGAGCGGGTGCAGGCGCGCCGCGAACTCGATTGTGCGGCTGATGATCTGGAGATGCTGGATCGCCGCGGCGGGCGGTTGATCACACCCGGTGACGAGGAATACCCGCTGCTGGCGTTCGTCGGATTCGGCTCCGAGGAGGCCCGCAAGCGGGATGGGGGCAGCCCGCCGCTGGTGCTGTGGGCGTTGGGGCCGGGCCGGCTCGACGAGATCGCCGAACGGGCGGTGGCGCTGGTCGGCACTCGCGCCGCCACCGCCTACGGTGAACACGTCGCTGCCGATCTGGCCGCCGGTCTGGTGGACCGAGATTTCGCGGTGGTCTCCGGCGCGGCGTACGGCATCGACGGTGCCGCGCACCGATCGACCCTGGCCGCCGACGGCGTCACGGTGGCCGTGCTGGCCGGCGGCATCGACGTCCCGTATCCGACCGGGCATTCGGCCCTGCTGCATCGGATCGCCGGTACCGGTGTGGTGCTCACCGAGTACCCGCCGGGCACCCGGCCGGCGCGGCACCGCTTCCTGACCCGCAATCGGCTGGTGGCAGCGCTGTCACGGGCCACCGTAGTGGTGGAGGCCGGGTTGCGCAGCGGAGCGGCCAGCACCGCGACCTGGGCCGCTGCCTTGGGTCGGCCGGTGGGCGCGCTGCCCGGACCGGTGACCTCGGCGTCGTCGTCGGGTTGTCATCAGCTGGTGCGCAACGACCGCGCGGTGTTGGTAACTCGGGTCGAGGAGATCGTCGAACTGGCGGGCCGGATCGGGGAGTTGGCCGAGGACGAGCCGCATCCGCAAACTCGGTTGGATGACCTCGATGACCAGCAGCGGGTGGTCTACGAGGCGCTGCCGGGGCGTGGGCAGGCGTCGGTCGACGAGATTGCCCAGGCGGCCGGCATGCCGGCACGCGTGGTGATGGCGCAGTTGGTTGGGCTCGAGCTGGGTGGGTTCATCGAGCAGGCTGATGCCGGCTGGCGGTTGGCGCGTTGAGCTGGGCGCGGCGTCTCGGTGGCCTGCGCCGATGGCAAGACGTCCGCGCCGCACGGGGCGACCGTATAGTCGGGTGGGGCACGTAGCGAAGCGGAGGCAAATGTGGCAGGCCGACCAGTCCATGAGTTCGAGGTCATTCGAACCGAACAGATCGCACCGCACATGGTGCGAGTGATCTTCGGCGGCAACGGATTCGACACCTTCACCGACGCCGATTGGGCCGACTCCTACCTCAAGATCGCGATCGTGCCCGCCGGTGTCGACGTCGCGGCGTTGCCGCGTCCGCTGACCCTGGACAGCTTCAAGGAACTGCCGCCGCAGCAGCAACCCACCGTCCGTACCTACACGGTCCGGCGCGCCGACCCGGTAGCCCGCGAATTGGTGATCGACTTCGTCGTGCACGGTGAGCACGGGGTGGCCGGTCCGTGGGCGGCCGGACTGAGACCCGGCGACCCGGCCTATGTGACGAGTTCCAACGGGGCGTACTCGCCCGACCCGGCTGCCGACTGGCACCTGTTGGCCGGTGACGAGGCCGCGATCCCGGCGATCAGCACGGCGCTGGAAGCCATGCCCGCCGACGCGGTCGGGCAGGTGTTCATCGAGGTCGGCAGTCCCGAGGACGAGATCGAACTGCACAAGCCCGAAGGTGTGCGGGTGAGTTGGATCTACCGGGGTGGCCGCGCCGACCTGGTCGACGATGCCAACGCCGGCGACAACGCGCCGCTGGTCGAGGCGGTGCGCACGGCGCCGTGGCTGCCCGGGCAGGTGCAGGTGTTCATCCACGGTGAAGCCCAGGCAGTGATGCACAACCTGCGGCCCTACATCCGCAAGGAGCGCGGCGTCCCGGCCAAGTGGGCGTCCTCGATCTCCGGGTATTGGCGGCGCGGGCGCACCGAGGAAACCTTCCGGCAGTGGAAGAAGGAACTCGCCGAACAGGAAGCCGCCGCCGAGCCCTGAAGAGTGCGCGCTCTGAGCCGGATCAAGGGTGAGATTTCCCGACGCACGCGCCTGCCTTCCTGATTTCGGCGCGCGGATCTGCCACGGTAGAAGCATGTCCGCGCATCTCGACGCCGTGCTCGACGAGTTCGCCGAGCACCTGACGTTGGAGCGCGGCCGTTCGGCGCACACCCAGCGGGCCTATCTGGGTGATCTGCGCTTGCTGTTCGACTTCGTCGAGCAGCAGACGCCCGGCGCCGAACTCACGGGATTGGCGCTGCCGGTGCTGCGGGCGTGGTTGGGGCAGCAGGCCGCCGCGGGGGCTGCGCGCACTACGTTGGCTCGGCGCACCTCGGCGATCAAGACGTTCACCGCCTGGGCGGCCCGGCGTGGCCTACTGGACGGCGATCCGGCAGCCCGGTTGCAGGTGCCCAAGGCGCACCGGACGCTACCGTCGGTGCTGCGCCAAGATCAGGCGTTGGAGGCCATGTCAGCCGCGAAATCAGGTGCTGCCGAAGGTGATCCGATCGCGCTGCGGGACCGGTTGATCGTCGAGTTGCTGTACGCCACCGGGATCCGGGTCAGCGAGCTGTGCGGTCTGGACATCGACGACGTCGACGTCGACCGGCGGCTGCTGCGGGTGCTGGGCAAGGGCAACAAACAGCGCAGCGCACCGTTCGGCGAACCCGCAGAGGAGGCGTTGCGGGTCTGGCTGGCCGACGGGCGTCCCGGTTTGGTGACCGCGGAGTCCGGTCCGGCGCTGCTGCTGGGCGCCCGGGGCCGCCGGATCGATCCGCGGCAGGTGCGCACCGTGGTGCACCAGACCGTGGCGGCCGTCGACGGTGCGCCCGATCTGGGTCCGCACGGTTTGCGGCACAGCGCGGCCACGCATCTGCTCGAGGGCGGCGCGGATCTGCGGGTGGTGCAGGAGCTGCTGGGGCACTCGACCTTGGCGACCACCCAGCTCTACACGCATGTCACGGTGGCGCGGTTGCGCGCCGTGCACGATCAGGCGCACCCGCGGGCATGAGTGCTCGGCGCACTGCAGACCTGGGTTGGGGCGCGGTGTCCTATCTGGAGTGGGGTGGTACCCAAACCGGTACGACGGTGGTGCTGTTGCACGGCGCCGGCGTGGACAGCGCCGAGTTGTCCTGGGGCTGGATCGGGCCGCAGTTGGCGCAGCGGGGATACCGGGTGCTGGCCCCCGACCATCCCGGTTTCGGGCACAGCCCGTCACCGCCGTGGCCGGTGACGCAGTCGCGGCTGGTCGACTACGTCGCCGAATTCATCGATGCGGTCGGCGTGCGAAGCTACGTCCTGGGCGGGCTGTCGCTGGGCGGCGGCATGACCATCGGCCACGTGCTGGGTGGCGCTGAGAATGTTTGTGCGGCAATGCTGTTGGGCAGTTACGGGATCATGCCGCGACTGTCCGACGGGCCGCTGTCGTTGGCGCGTCAGGTCACGACGTGGGCCACGGTGGCTTCGGGCGTGATGGGGCCGATGGTCCGGCGGCTGGCCGCCAACCCCGCGACGCTGGACTGGAGCATGAAGTCGCTGATTCGCGATCCGGCCCGGCGCACCCCGGAACTGATCGCCGACGTGCGTGCAGCGGCGCAGCAGGGTCACGGCTTCGACGAATTCGCGCAATGGCAGCGCGACCAGATTCGGTGGAACGGGTTGGCCACCGACTACACACCGCAGCTGCCGTCATTCCCGGTGCCGGCCTTGATCATTCACGGCGACCGCGACACCGGGGTACCGGTCGCACGGGCGCAGGCGGCGGCCCGGCTGATCCCCGATGCCCGGCTGGAGATCATGCGCGGAGCCGGGCACTGGGTGCAGCGGGACCGGCCGGATGAGGTGCTGGCGGCGATGGTCGAGTTTCTCGAGGGCGCAGGCTGACCGAGCAGGACTGAATCAAGCGTCCGGTGCCAGCTTGTACACCGCGGCCGGTTCGACGACTTCCAACTGCCTATTCCTGATCCGCATGGAAGCGACGTAGACGTTGCCGGCCGAGTCGACGGCCACGTCCGATGAGTTCAGGGCCGGGAACGGCAATTTCACCGGGTCGCCGTCCTCGTCGGGTGGCACTTGCACCACTTCGTTGCGGGCGTAGCTGGCGATGACGTCACCGGCCGGGTTCACCGCAAGGCCGCCTTGCGCGGGATTGAACGACATCTCGGTCGGGGTGTCGGCGCCGGACTCCAGCTTGAACAGCCGCAGCTTCACCGAGCCACCAGTGCGGTTGCTGGCGACATAGACGGTGCCGTCCCGGTCCACGGCGATACCCTTGGGCTGGAACAGTTCGTCAAAGGGCAGCGCGGTCGGTCTGAGGGCATCCGGTTCCAGCTTCATGGCCCCGTCCTCGACGCCCGGGGTGGTGTCCACCGGGTCGAACAACGGGGCCGACGGCATACACCACGCCGTCGTCGCCCACCGTGACGCCCTCCACCGTGAGGAACCCGCTGAACGGCAGTCGGACCGGGTCGGTCGCGCCGACCGGCAACTGCCAGACTGCGTCTTCGCTGGCGATGTACAGGTTGCCGGCCGAGTCGGTCGCGAGATCGTTGATCCCCGCGGTCATGTTGATGCCGAGCAATTCCACTTCGGTCGGTTCGCTGGCGCCGGCCGGCAGCTTCAGCAGCTTGCCCTCTTTGGACAGTGCTGCGTCGCTGATCGTTTCGCTGTACAGGTAGACGGTGCCGGCGTCATCGACGGCGATTCGTTTGGGCTCGACCTCACCGAACGGCAGCTTGCTGGGTTCGGCGGTGTAGCTGAACTGGGTAGCCGTCTCGAGCCGGGCATCCGTGCTGTTCCGGGCGATCGCGACGGCCGCTGTGACTC
>NZ_JCALDB010000047.1:0-4908 GCF_059812645.1 Mycobacterium sp. NGS45
CAGGGTGATCGCTGGGCACGTTGTCTTGCCTAGGCAAGTTCGCGTCTAATTTGTCCGGGAGATTCTGGAGATAATCGGTGAAGCTGATGAAATGGAGGGACATTTGAGCGAGTCCAGTCCACACGCTGGCGACTGCCTTCATACATTCTCGCCTCCGAGCGACCTCGTGGTCGACAGCTCGGGCACGTTGCCCACGAAGGGACTCGCGTAGGGCGATGACGACCGCAGCGAATGTAAGAGCGCTTCCAACGCATTGCCCGTAACTGCTCCACTGCGACGAGCCCCAGTGTGCCGCGAGCCCGTGGACAAGGAAGAACACCGACGCGAGAACAGACATGAGGATCAATGCATGGGGCCAATGTCGCGCTGCAAATCCTGATACTTGACTGCCTGCTCGTTCAACCATGTAAAGAGTGAATCACGAAGTTGCCGCGAACCTTTCTCGCCGGCGTCCGGGGGTCGATGAGTCGCTCGATGGCAGGACACATCTGTGTGGCAGTGCCGACTGTGGGCCGGTCTACCTATCTAGGGTCTATGGCCCCGGATGGGTCAGCTGCATGAATAGGTGCCATCTCAGCTGGCTTACAGCGAAGGGCATGCCGGGATTTGCGGCACGGTGCATGGGTGGTGAGTGGATGGCGTCTGATCTGCCCCTATTGGATCGCGGTGGCAGCGAGGGCCTCTCGTTGGATTCCCTCTAGGGTTACGGGCTGGTCGAACTGGGGTCGGAGCCGTTCGATGGCTGGTCGGGTGCGTGCGGTTTTCGCGTGCTGGACACCGGTGTTGGCTTCGTCGCCTTCTCGAAGGTGTTGTAGGAGTTCGGCATAGGTGGTCTCGGGTGGGAAGTCGTCGTTGTTGAACCGTCCCGGCCATACGGGGTCTTCTGTGTCGGAATTGTCGGGGCACAGGCCCAGGGGGCGCAGCCCACCTGTGGTCTCGGTGGGGATCAGTGTCCCGGGTTCTCTGGGGGTGAGTTGGTGGAAGATCAGGGACACGGGGTCTGTGGGTTCGACGACGATCACCAGGTACTCCCCGGTGGACAGCGGTACCTTCGGGGCGCTCATCTCGCCGCTTCGCCAGAGGGGGACGGTATCGATGAGGGCGTCCACTGTCGCGGTCCTGGCCGAGGAGCCGGTGGGGTTTTGGGCGGGGTTGAGCCAGCGGATCAGGTAGACCGGTTCACCGGGGTTTCTTGCGGGGCAGCGTAATTGGAAGTGGTTGTAGCGGTGGTAGTAGTTTGCTTCGACGTGTGCGTTCAGTGTTGCGATCTCGAGTTGTGACGGGGTGGCGAACTTGGCGCGGAATCGCAGGTCCGGGAACTGCGGTGAGGTGAGTACCGCGTGGCCGCTCAGGTTTTCGAACTCGTAGATGACGTGTGGTGAGGAATCGGTGAGAACGAACTCTGGCGTGCTGTCCTGCCCGCTGGTGGGCGTGCCGCAAGTGAGTGCGGTGACCTCGACTGCAACGCGCAGTGCGGCGGGTGTGATTCCGAGTGCTGCTGCGTAGCTGGTGATCTGGTCGGTGTTCGGGCGGGTTCTGTTGCGTTCCCACTTCGACACCACTGTTTGGCCGACGCCGAGTTTGTCGGCGAGTTCGCGTTGTGTCAGGCCGGCGCGGACCCGGAGGTCGCGCAGTGATCCGGCGGAATCATCACCGGGGGTGTAGAGCTCAGTGATGGCCAGGTCGAGAGCGCGGGCGACGTTGGTGATGTTGGCGATGGACGGACAAACCCCTCTGGTTTCCCAGGATTTGAGGACATCGACGTTGACGTTGATCTGCTCGGCGAGCTGGCGGCGGCTCAGGCCTGCGGCTTCACGGGCCGACCGCAGACGGGTGGAGTCGAACTGTCCGGGCGGCGGATTGGCCATGACGTCTCCTGTGCCTGGCTTGGGCGCGCCTCGTTGACACCGCGCCATCACCGATGAACGCTACCCCTTAGGGGTCTTCTGACGCCCCTCCACCACGCGGGCCGTCCCTGTCTGCGAGCAAGGGAGTTCTTCGACGACATATCCATGAGCGGGTCTCGGCACCCAGAAACGCCGAAAGCCGGGCTGGCACCCGGCTTCCAGACAAAACAAAGAGTTTCTCGTGACTCTTCTTCACCCTCCGAAGGAGGACTGTGTCTATTTCAGCGCGCCTTCATGTGCTTGTCAATCAGCCACGCCCAACCACGCTGGTACTGGCCGGGCGGGGTCGGTGCGTGCCTTGGTCCGGGGGCCGGACAGGGCCTGGAGCTGCGGGTTTATGTATGCCTTGGGTCGTGGTGCGGGCGGTGGTGTGATGGCGCGGTTTCGTGCCATGGCCACCCACCGGCCAGGTAGCGAGGGGGCCGGCACCGCAGACAGCACCCCCGCTCGCCCGGCAGTCGGTGAGCCGGTGTTGCCGCCGTTCACCCCTGATATCGACATCGAGCGCTATGAACTATTGGCGAACAACACCATCCGGGTCCCGGATCGGCGTTTCGCGGCGGCGGCGATCGAGACGGCCCGCCGGTTGGTGTGTCGCGCACCCCGATCCAGTACCGGCACCGACGGGATTCGACTCAGCGTGGCCGCCCGCTACCTGGTATTCGAGGCTGAACGGGTCGGGGAGTTCAACTACAGGACCGCGATGCGGCGGGTCAACGTCGATCGCTACCTGGACATCATGGCGCAGCGGTGGACGTTGAAGGCGAGCAAGCAGATGCGGACCTACCTGTACGTCGTGGGCCGGGTGGCGTATCCGCGGGAGTACCCGCCGCCGTGGGGGCCGGCCGAGCTTCGGGCCCGCCATACCGAGGCCGCCAGCGCGGAGAAGATCGCCCGGCTGTACATGGTGGCCACGGGCCTGCCATCGATCCATTCGCGGCGGCTGCTGCTGCAGTTGGACCTGTGCTACGGCGCCGGAGCCCGACCGGGGGATCTGAAGGCGTTGCGCGGCAGCGATATCGAAGCATCCAGCTGGGGCGGTGAGCCGGTCGCGGTGGTGCGCCTGGCCAACAATGGTGGGGGTACTCGGCTGGTGCCGGTCGCCGACCGCGACGCCAGCCGACGATTGCTTGCCGCCGCGGCTGAGCGCCCGGACGGGTTGCTGTTGACCTTCGACGGCACCACGTTGGGCCGCAATTCGATCAACAAGGCCAGCGAGTACCTGGTGCGCCGAGGCCATGAGGGCTTCAACGTCGCCGAACTGCGGCACGGCTGGATGCTGCAACTGGCCCAACGTGTTCCAGCTGCGCTGCTGATGCAGCTCGCCGACGTCAAAGACCTGCGTGTGCTGGCCGAGCAGCAAAACCTGTTGCCCACCTACGGTGTGCAGCACGCCGTGGCCCTGATCAAGGAGAACTGGCAGTGATCGCCACCCTGGAACCTCGCTACGAACTCGCCCCGGCACTGTTCGACCGCGCCGCGGCCATCATCGACCGCTCAGGTGTCCCCGACCTGATCGACGACTACTACCAGCAGGCCAAGGGCCCCGGCGGAACCCGAGGAGCCGGCATCGCCTACACGCTCAAAGCGGTACTGGTGTGCGCGCTGAGCCTGATCATGCTCAACCGCACCCCCACCTACACCGCCATCCTCAACACCATCGCCGACCTGACCCCCGCACAGCTCGACGCCGTCGGCATGGGCGCCCAAGACACCACCGCGCTCTTCGACAACCACCGCCAACAGAAACGAGAATTCACCCGGTTCACCGCCTGGCTCAACCGTCGCCTCAAACCCCTGGACGGCTACCCCGACCAACCCGCCCGCCGGATCCCCAACGCCGAGCACCAGGCGATCCTGGCCGCCCGCACCGCCGACGAACACCAGCAGTGCGCGCAGGCCACCGAACGGCTGCGCATCGTCGTCAACGACCTCATCAAAGGATCGATCCTCGACCCACAACCGGCGGGCGCGGCCGGAGACCTGGTCGCCGATGAATCGATCATCGACCTGGCCGGCCCCTCGGCGGGCATGGGCTCCAAACCGGACAAGAACCGCGGCGCAGCCAGCTGCGGCCGCTACTACGTCCGCGACCACGCCACCTACAACGTCTCCGACAAGGACACCCGCGGCGGCAAGCACGCCTTCGGCGTCGGGATCACCGCACTGACCCGCATCGGCGCCGGCAATCACCTGCTGGCAGTGGCACCGGTGATCGTGGCCGCCGACATCCACCACCCCACCTCCGGCAGCGTGGACGCGATCAAAGTCTGCCTCGACCACATGCGCCGCAACGGCCTGGACACCCGACCATCCGACACCGGCACCTGGCCCCGGTTCACCGTCGACATGGGCTACAGCACCAAGCGTGCCTTCCCGGAACTGATGCTCGAGCAGCGCTACACCGGCATCTTCCGCTACCCGGCGACCACCACACTGTCGGAGCCCTCAGGCAACACCCAAGGCCCCCACTCCAAGCCATACGGGCCGATCCAGTACGCCGGAGCGTTCTACTGTCCGGCCGCCGAACGGCTCCTGCGACGCCATGCAGCCCCCAAAACCCGCGACCTGCTCGCCGACCACGCCTGGCAGACCCACGACGACACCCTGCGATCGGTGCTGCCGTTCCTCATGGGCACCAACTCCCGCCCCTTCAAAGCAGGCAAACGCGGCCGGCCCACGCATCGGGGCACTGCCGGTCGAGCAGGTCAAGATGGAACTGGTCTGCCCCGCAGTCCAAGGCCGGGTGCAATGCCCACTGAAACCGGAATCAGTGCACACCAGCACTTTCGGCACACCGATGGCCACCCCCGACTGGCCGGCCGAACAACGCCAGTGCTGTGCCCGCTCCAGTGTCACGGTCACACTGACCCCACCGCAGCTGCAAAAAGCCCAATGGGGACCACCGGCGGGCAGCTGGGAACACGCCCTGTACCTCGAAGCCGCCCGATCACTGACCGAACGCACCTTCAGCGTGCTGAAATCCCCACACGTCACCGGA
>NZ_JCALDB010000048.1:0-3007 GCF_059812645.1 Mycobacterium sp. NGS45
CGCGGCCGCGGTATATGGCGGCGAGAACGCCGACCACCTGGTGGCCTATGTCAGTCTGCAGCAGACCAGTAGCGCCGATCGTGATGCCGAGGTGGTGGATCATTGGCAACAGATCTACGACGAGCTGTACGACGAGGATCTCGAAGTTGCCGACTTCGGCAGTGATTTCCGGGGCTGGAACAGCAGTTACACCGGCGAACCGATCCCGCTCGAGCAGATGCAGGAGTGGCGGGCAACCACGGTCGACCGGATTCTCGCCCTGCAGCCGCGACGGGTGCTCGAGATCGGTGTCGGTTCGGGACTGATGCTGTCCCAAGTTGCGCCACGATCCGACGAGTACTGGGGCACGGATTTCTCGGCACCAGTCATTGCGAGGTTGCAGGCGGCAGTCGCGGGTCAACGGTGGGGGAACCGGGTCCAGCTGTCGACCCAGCCCGCCCATCTCACCGACGGGTTGCCACCGGCGTACTTCGACACCATCATCATCAACTCGGTAGTGCAGTACTTCCCGAATGCGGGATACCTCGCCGAGGTCATCGCCAGCACGGTGGAAGTGCTCGCTCCGGGCGGAGCGCTGTTCATCGGCGATGTCCGCAATCACAGCCTGCAAGGCGCATTCCAAACCGGTATCGCCCTGGCCCAGAATGACTCTGAGGACATCGACGAGCTGCGCGCGCGAATTCAGCGGGCCGTCGTCGGTGAGCCGGAACTGTTGTTGGCCCCGGAGTTCTTCACCGCGTGGGCGACCGGACAGCCGGCGGTGGGTGCGGTCGGCATCGAGGTCAAGCGCGGTGAGGCCGACAACGAACTCACCCGTTACCGCTACGACGTCGTCATCCACAAGAGCCCCGGCGCCGTCTGCTCGGTGGCGGATGCGCCGGCGTGGACCTGGGCCGACTCCGCCGGAATATCCGGACTGCAGGCCGAACTGATGGCGCGGCGCCCAGCGCTCGTGCGGGTGAGCGGCATACCACGGGCAAGCGTGATCGCGGACGTGCAGGCCGAGCAGTCGCTGGAAGCCGGAAAACCGTTGGAGAAGTTGCGGTCTCGGTCCCATACCGGCCCACGCTGTGACGACGCGACACCCGAACAGTTGTATCGACTCGCGCAGGCGATCGGCTATCGAGCGGCGGTGACTTGGGGCGCAGTACCCGGAACTGTCGACGCGGTGTTCATCGCCCCCGGACATCCTGGTCACGATTCAGTGCTCACCGGCCTGTACCTGCCACCCGCGGGCGCATCGCGCCGCACCAGCCATGCCAACGATCCCGACACCAACAGCAAGATCAGCGCGGTGCGCCAGCAGGTCAGCGCTCGACTGCCCGAATACATGGTCCCGACCCACATCGTGGTACTCGATGAGTTCCCGGTGACCTCGTCCGGAAAGATCGACCGCAAGGCTCTGCCGGAGCCCGTTCTGGCCGCCGCGGTATTCCGGGCACCGGCGACCACGACCGAGAAGACCGTCGCCGAGGTGTTCGCCGAGGTGCTGGGCATGGATCGGATCGGTCTGGACGACGATTTCTTCGCGCTGGGCGGAGATTCTCTGATCGCAACTCGGGTCGGCGCCCGACTGCAGGCCGCGTTGGGTCGCCAGGTGCCGGTCCGGTACCTGTTCGAAGCACCAACTGTCGGCGGCTTGGCCGACTATTTGGATCGCAACCAGGGTCAGACAGTTCGGCCGCCATTGACGACCCAGGAGCGTCCTGCGGTTCTGCCGCTGTCGTTCGCGCAGAAGCGGCTGTGGTTCTTGGAGCAGCTGCAGGGTCCGTCAGCGGTCTACAACATGGTTCTGGCATTGCGGATGACCGGACATCTGGCAGCGGATGCACTGGGTGCGGCGATCGCAGATGTAGTGGGTCGCCAGGAGAGCCTGCGCACGCGGTTCGTGGCGGCGGACGGTGTTCCGAGTCAGGTTGTGGTTCCGGTTGCGGACGCTGATTTTGGTTGGCGGGTTGTTGATGCCGGTGGTTGGTCGGTGCAGCAGCTCGAGGAGGCCGTCGGTGTGGCGGCTCGGTACAACTTTGATCTTTCTGTGGATGTTCCGTTGCGGGCCACGTTGTTCCGGGTGGGTCCCGACGAGCATGTGTTGGTGGCGGTGGTGCACCATATCGCTGCTGATGGGTGGTCGGTGCCGCCGTTGGTGGCGGATTTGGGTGCGGCTTATGCCAGTCGCAGTGCGGGCAATGCGCCGCAGTGGGCGCCGTTGTCGGTGCAGTACGCCGACTACACCTTGTGGCAACGCGAACACCTCGGGGACATCGGTGACCCCAGCAGTCGGATAGCCGAGCAGTTGGCTTATTGGGAGCAGTTGCTGGCCGACCTGCCGGAGCGGTTGGAGTTGCCGACGGATCGGCCGTATCCGCCGGTGGCTGATTATCAGGGCGCCAGTGTGGCGGTGGAGTGGCCGGCGCAGTTGCAGCGTCGGATCGCTGCGGTGGCTCGTGAGCACAATGTCACCAATTTCATGGTGGTGCAGACCGCGTTGTCGGTGGTGTTGTCCCAACTGAGCGCGAGTACCGATGTGGCAGTGGGCATCGCGAACGCCGGCCGCGGTGAACCGGCACTCGACGATCTGGTGGGATTCTTCGTCAACACGTTGGTGTTGCGGGTGGACCTGTCTGGTGATCCGAGTGTGGCTGAGCTGTTCCAGCAGGTGCGGCAGCGCAGTCTGGCCGCGTTCGAGCATCAGGATGTGCCGTTCGAGGTGCTCGTCGATCGACTCAACCCGACCCGTTCGCTGACCCACCACCCCCTCGTCCAGGTGATGCTGACCTGGCAGAACCTGCCTTGGCACAGCAGCGGCCCGGCAGCCGGCCTCACCCTCGGCGATGTCCAGGTGGTCGCCCTGGAGGCGAAGACCCACACGGCCAGAACAGATTTGGTGTTCTCCTTGGCCGAGAACTTCACCGCTGCCGGGGATAGCGCCGGGATCAGCGGTTTGGTGGAGTTCCGTACCGATGTGTTCGATGCGGCCAGTGTCGAGGTGTTGGTGGGTCGTTTGCAG
>NZ_JCALDB010000049.1:0-2335 GCF_059812645.1 Mycobacterium sp. NGS45
AACTGCCCAGTGGCGGACACGAATCTGCCCATGAGGGGTCTGTCCGCCACCGGTGGGGTTCGCTCAGCTCAAGGGCTTGACCCCTTTCCCGTGTAGGGCCTGGGCCAGGCGCACGGAGTCGCCGCTGGTTTGGCACAGGTGCGCATGATGCAGCAGCCGGTCGACGGTCGCGGTGGCCAACGTCTTGGGCATCAGCTCATCGAAGCCACTGGGATGCAGGTTGGACGAGATCGCCACCGAGCGGCGCTCGTAGGCGGCTTCGACGATGCGATAGAGCCCTTCAGCGGCATCAGCACCGACCGGCAACAGGCCGACGTCGTCAATGACGACGAGCTCAGCGCGCACGATCTTGGCCACCGCCTTGCCCAGCGAGTCATCGGCGCGATGAGCCCGCACCAGGACCCCGATCTGCTCGAGGGTGAACCACGCCACCGGCATCCCGGCCTCAATTACTTTCTGCCCCAACGCTTCGAGGAAGAACGTCTTACCGGTGCCGGCCGGACCGCAGACCACCAGATTCTCCCGGCGGCCCACCCATTCCAGCGTCTGCAGGGCCTGCTGGGTGGGCAGCGGGATCGACGAGGCGCCAGGGTCCCAGGCGTCGAAGGTTTTGCCGGTCGGGAAGCCCGCGGCTTTACGGCGGGCGGCCAGCATCGAGCGGGCTCGTCCGGCGGCTTCCTCGGTCAGCAGCGCTTTGATCACCTCGGTGGGGTCCCAGCGCTGCGCCCGGGCGGTGGCCAGCACGTCGGCGGCGATCGCGCGGGCGTGCGGCAACCGCAACCCACGCATCAGCGATTCCACCTCTGCCGGCAACTGCGCAGTGGCCATGCTTGTGGTCGTGTGGGTGCTCATCAGATGCCTTCCTGCCCGGTGGTGATGATGTTGGTGCCGAACAGGTTCCAGCCTTGGGTGCCTTGGGCCAGGGAGGTGTCCTCGTTGGCGCCGCGGCGGGTGGCATCGAGGTCTTTAGCCGCCAGGATGGAGTCCAGGTCGCCGGTGGCGAAACGGCCGTGCACCGCGGCGTGCCCGAGGGCCCAGTCGACGTCGGCGCGGCCGGCCAGAGCCGACAGTTGCACGGCGTGGGCCATTTTCTGCAGGATCCGTTCGGTGCCGACGGCGGCGGCTTCTTTGAGCCACACCGCCGCCCCGGGCCCGAGTGCCAGAAACGTCTGCTCGCTGGCGGTGCGGGCCCGCACCCGGTAGTCACCAGGCACCTTGTCGCGGTGATCGGGGAAATGAGCGTCGTCGATGGCCGGGTTGCCCGGGGTGGCGCGGCGGTGCCGGGCGACCTCGACCGGGCCGCCGTCATTGAGGGCGCAGATCACGATTTCGTCGGTGCCGCCGTGATGGCGGATCCACACCGATTGTCCCAATAGCGCTGCCGGCAGCGAGTATTGGCAGTGCTCGAAGGTGACCATCGGGGTGTTGTCCGGGACTCGGCGGGTCACCCCCAACGCCGCGGTGTGCGGCAGGTCGGGGATGGCGTGCAGGGCGGGGCGCTCAGCGGTGAGCATCTCGACCGGGCGCCGCCCTGTGCTGCGGTGGGTCCGGGCGTTGATCTCGGCGGTGAACCCCGCGCACGCCGCCTCCACCTCGGCGAACGAGTGGTACTGGGGCAGCAGGTTGGTGTCGGTGGGCACGATGTCGGCTTTGGCGAGTTTGACCGCGTTTTCCACCCCGCCCTTGGACGCTGGGTCGGCGGGTTCACAGGTCAGCACCGAGATGCCGTAATAGCGGCCGAAGGTGACCGCAGCGCGGTTGCGGACCGGGACCCCGGCGATGTGTCCGACTGTGACGGTCTTCTCGTTGTCGGTCAGCAGGTAGGTCGGAGCGCCACCGACGATCCGGAAGATGCGGTCCAGGCCGGCGAACACACTCGGCGCGGTCCGGTCCCGCAGCGCGATCACCACGCGGTAGCGGCTCCACGCCAGCCACGCCACCAGCAGCACGATCTTACGACCGGCCACCAAAGGGCCCTCGGCGAAGTCGTACTGCAACCACAACCCGGGCTCGGTGATCCATGGCCGGTGCACACGTGTATTACCCAGTCGCCATTGGGCTTTGATCTCCGCCACTGCACGCCGGGTGGTGCGGTCGGTGCCGGTATAGCCCAACGCAACCAGCTTCTCGTGGGCCTTGTCGCCGCGGATCTTGCCCTTCGAATCAGCGACCCAGCCCTCCAGGACATCGCGCCAGTCGTCGATCATCCGGGCCCGCCGCGTCGCCGGCGCCAGACCGGCATTGCGGTCTTCGACGGCCTTCTTGACGGTGTGGTGCGAGCATCCGCACAGTTCGGCCGCCGCCCGATAGGACCCGGTCAGGTCGTAGGCATTGA
>NZ_JCALDB010000005.1:0-215857 GCF_059812645.1 Mycobacterium sp. NGS45
TTCCAGCCGGGTCACGAGGTCAGAAAGCTCGAGGTCCGAGAACAGCTGTCCAGAACCCATCGTGCTGAGCGAAAGCTGGTCTCCAGTACTGGAGAAGATCAGCCCGAAACCACCCACCACGCCGGCGTTGGTCAGCGATGCCGACGCCGGCACGCCGCCGAAGTCCAAGCTGAAGGTGGACGGCAGGAAGTTGATGCTGACCCGGTTGGCCAGCGCACCGGCCAGTCGGGAGCCCATCTTGCGTTCCAGGGCCTGCACCGGAAACCGTTGGTGCTGCAGGGCTTCTCGAATGCGAAGCTCCACATGCCGGCAGAACTCGACGACCGTTGAATCCGGGGACGTGCTGATGACCAACGGCACGACGCCGGCAAGCATGCCCGGGATCGTCTTCGACGTCGGATGCACGCGACGGGTGACCGGAAAGTCCAGCACCACGTCTGGTCCCTCGGCGCTCCAGCCCCGGATCAGCAGCGCGCAGGCCGCCGTGAGGACCGTCGTGCGTTCGAGATTCTTCGACTGCGCCCACTCATCGACCCGACGCAGGAGCACCGGGCTCAGCTGCACTGGTTCAGCCGGCGACAGCGCCGCGTCGGCTTCCTTCGCCGCCGGGATCTGCTGGTACGAATCCGGCTCTGGCGGCAGGTTCGCATCCCAGTAGGCCTGGTCGTTCAGGTATTCGTCGGACGCTTGGTACTCCGATTCACAGGCGACGAGATCGCCCAATGAACCGAACAGCGACGCCGGGATCGGCTCGCCCGCGACGGTCGCCGAGTAGACGGCTGCGATCCGGTGTCCAACCAGCGCGACGCCAGTGCCGTCCAGCACGATGTGATGACAGCAACCGACCAGACAAAGTTGATCGAATCCCGTTTGCAGCAGCGCGAATTTGAAGAGCGGACCATCGAACGGCATCGGGGTACGCTGGATCGAAGCCGCCATCGCCCGGGCTGCCGCCAGCGGATCCGGCGCACCAGTCAAGTCGTGGTAGTCCAGCTCGACGGGCTGGTGCTCGAGCACCCGCTGGAAGAGCCGGCCGTCCGCCTCGAAGAACGTTGCCCTGAGCGGCTCAGCTTCTTGCAGAACGCGGTTGATCGCCCAGTTGAGAACATCACGCTCAACTGGGCCGTCGATCCTCACGAACAGACCAAGCTGCCATTCCGTCGTGGAGTGCGCTGTCTCTGACGCGAGCCAGACATCTAGTTGTGCACGAGTTGCAGACAGCGTTCGATTGTCAGACTGCATCTGGGTCCCCACCAAGAGATCTAATGTCTGTGCCCCCAAGCCTTTAGGCAGTCTGACTTTTCGCCAATCTGTCACGCAGACTCTTCGGCCGGATGTCGGGCCAGTTCTGTTCGATGTATTCCAGACACGCGGCACGGTCGGCTTCGCCGTAGGCCACTTTCCAGCCCGCGGGCACGTCCGCAAAGGTCGGCCAAAGGCTGTGCTGTTCTTCGTCATTGATCAAGACGACGAATGTGCCGTTGTCGTCATCAAACGGATTGACGCTCACTAGTCCTCCCCACCCTGGACTAGACCCCTGAAGTCGTTCAACGATTGAGATGCCGGCAGTTCCCCCGAACCGAGCATCTGCGCTGTCTGTCTCTTGGCCCACCCCAGCTACGATGAATCTCTTGCATTGGGGAGCATATCCACATCTGTGGATTGCCGAGTCGAAATCATCGAACTGGAATTAGTCTGGTGCCATGTCGCGGTCATTCGACTTTTCGGTGGACTCGTCAGCCAGCGTCGAGCAAATCCACCGGGCGTTCGCGGAGCGGGATTACTGGCTGGCCCGGTTGACCAAGGTCGGCGATCGCGCCGCGCTGGACTCCTTGACCGTCGGATCCGACGAGGCCATCACCATCGTGGTTTCCAACGTGGTGCGCTCGGTCGGACTACCCGGGCCGGCCGCCAAGTTCTTCCCCCGCGAGTACCGGATAGTTCAGACCGAGACCTGGACGCCGGTCGGCGATGGCCGGGTGCGCGGACAGATCGACGCCGCAGCCCACGGCGCTCCGGGGACCGTGGCCGGTAAGGCCTTGATGGTTCCGACGGCGCAAGGATCCGCACTTCGCGGAAAGGCCAAGGTGGAGTTCAAGATCCCACTGGTTGGCGGGATGCTCGAAGCCGCGCTGGGCAAGGGCGTGGTGCAGAGCATCGCCGTGCTGCAGGACTTCACCACGGAATGGATCCAGGCGCACGCCTGACGCACTCGGCCACCGAGAAGTAACGTCGCCGCAAATTGAAGTAAGGGAAGCGTCACCTCAGTTCCGGCAGGCCTGCGTCGCACTGCGATCCGCGCGCGCCGATCAGACTCGCCGCCCTCGCTGACCGAGCGGTGAACCCGACGAGCGTGCGGCCAGCAAACACGAAACCGGCGCGCTTCCCTCCCCAGGCAAGAAGGGCAGCGCGCCGGCTCAGTCCGGGTGTGCGGCGGCCTCAGAGCTCGCCGATGACCACCAGGGCCTCGGCCGGCTGCACCTGCAGACCGCACTTGTTCTGGTAATCGGTCAACGGCGCCTTGATGGCGCGGACCTCGTCGGCCTGTTCCGGATGATCGCGGAAATAGGCGTCGAACTGCCCGATCGCGCTGAAGGCCGGCTGCCGGGTGGCCTCGATCAGAGCCGCGTTGGCGTCCGGGTTCTCGGCGAAGTAGTCCGACAGGTCAGCGGTGACCGAGCTGATCGTCGCCGACAGGCCCGCGGCGTTGCAGTCGTCGGTGACCGCGGCCGGCTCCGCGGCGGGTGTCGCCGACGTGGTCTCAGTGCTGGTCGTCGCGGTGGTCTCAGTGCCGGTGGTCTCGGTGCCGGTGGTCTCGGTGGTGGTGGTCTCTTCGGCCGACGTGGTCGGGGTCGGGTCAGCCGGTTCGGTCGGCTCGGCGTAGGCCAGCGGGATCGTCACTGCAGCGCACACGGCTCCGGCCCCGATCATCCCCGCAACGGCCCGCCGGGTACTGGTGAAGACACGATTCATGGTCACTCCTTGTCGGTGGTCACTGGTTATGACGTCGGCACCGACCTGCGAGTTGTTACCCGTGGGACCGAAAACGTCAGTTCACGACAGCCAACGTGAACGGCAAAACTGCAGGTACACCCGCTTTTCGTAGCTCGAGCGCGGCGATGGTCAAGGTCCACCCGGAATCGGCGAAATCATCGACCAACAGCACCGGACCGTTTACCTGGCCCAGCCCTTCGGGCAGCACCCAACAACCCTGCAAACCGGCCACCCGATAGGCCGAATTGGCGGCACTGACCGCACCCCTGCCCGGCGCATATGCCAGCGTTCCCAGATTGGTCAGCCGACCGATCGAGGCCAGCCGCTGCACCACCGAGGAGATCAGCCTCGGGTGCGACGACGAGTCCAGGCCGACTACCGCCACCGGCCGCTGGTCCCATTCCCAGGCGGCCAACACCGCGATGCAGGCCTCGACGACCTCGTCGGGAACGTCACGGTCCGGCCCGTCGAGCAGCGCGCGTAACCGCTGACCCCAGCCCAAGTCGGTCAGCCGGCCCACGGCGCGACCGGGTTCCGGTCCGTCGGCGATCCGCCCGGACAGCGGCACGCCCAGCTTGTTCAAGCCGGTGGGCCACTGCCGGCGCGGCGCGATCACCACCCCGGGTCGCAGCAGTTGCCGCTCGGTGTCATCGAGCAGGCCGGGATCGATGTCGGCGCTGAACTGGACCCCCGAACAGTTGTCGCAGCGGCCGCAGCGCTGCCCTTCGCGCAGTTCCGGATCGTCGAGTTGCGCGCGCAGGAACGACATCCGACAGTCGGTGGTGCGTTGATAGTCGAGCATGGCTTGTTCTTCTGCGCGCCGGGCCGCTGCCAATCGTTGATAGCGTTCGGCGTCGTAGCTCCACGGCTGCCCGGTGGCGAGCCAGCCGCCGCGTACCCGGCGCACCGCACCGTCGACGTCGAGCACCTTGAGCACCATTTCGAGTCGGCTGCGGTTGAGGTCGACCTGCGGTTCCAACGCCGGTGTGGACTGGGCGACCTCCAGATCCAGAACGTCGATGACCTTGCGCACCAAGGTTTCCGGCGGAAACGCCACCGAGGCGAAGTAGCGCCACACCGCGCTGTCCTCGGCGCCTGGTAGCAGCACCACCTGCGCGTCCGCGGTGGCGCGGCCGGCCCGGCCCACCTGCTGGTAGTAGGCGATCGGCGAAGAGGGCGCACCGAGGTGCACGACGAACCCCAGATCCGGTTTGTCGAAACCCATGCCCAACGCCGAGGTGGCCACCAGGGCCTTGACCCGGTTGGCGAGTAGATCGGCCTCCAGGGTTTCCCGTTCGGCAGCTTCGGTGGCACCGGTGTAGGCCGCGACGGCGAATCCGCGCTCCTGCAGCAATGCGGCGACGTCATGCGCCTGGGCCACCGTCAAGGTGTAGATGATTCCCGAGCCGGGCAGCGAATCCAGTTGCGCGGCAATCCATGCCGCGCGCTGCGCCGAGTTGGCGCAGTGCACCACGGACAGTCGCAGTGATTCCCGGTCCAAGCCGCCGCGCAGTACCAGCGTCTCGGCGCCGCCGACACCCAACTGTGTCGCGACGTCGGCGACCACTCGGTCGTTGGCGGTTGCGGTGGTGGCCAGCACCGGCACGTCGTCGCCCAGATCCCCGACCAGCGTGCGGATTCGGCGATAGTCGGGGCGGAAGTCGTGCCCCCAGTCCGAGACGCAGTGCGCTTCATCGACCACCACCAGTCCGGCGTCGGCGGCCAGCGACGGCAGCACATTGTCGCGAAAGTCGGGGTTGTTCAACCGCTCTGGGCTGACCAGCAGTACGTCGAGGCGGCCGGCCTGCACCTCGGCGTGGATGTCGGCCCAGTCGGCCACATTGCTGGAGTTGATCGTCGCAGCCTGGACACCGGCCTTCTCGGCGGCGGCGACCTGGTTGCGCATCAGCGCCAGCAGCGGCGAGACGATCACGGTGGGTCCGCGACCGGCGGCCCGCAGCAGTTTGGCCGCAATGAAGTACACCGCCGATTTGCCCCAGCCGGTGCGCTGTACCACCAGCGCGCGGCGCCGCTGCACCACCAGGGCCTCGATGGCGGTCCACTGGTCGTCCCGCAGCCGCGCATCGGATCCGGCAAGACGTTCGAGCAGTTCCTGGGCAGCTGCGCGGGTGGCCATAACCCCCATGGTGCCCGCCGGTGCCGACAGGTCGGCATCCGGCGGGCCTCCGGAGTGGATCAGAGCGCCGCCACGGCCTGGTCCGGCGTCACCGCGATGTTGCACTGCTCCTTGAGATTGGTGATCGGAGCCTGGATGGTGCGCAGTTCGTCGGCAACGTCCGGGTTGTCCTTGAAGTAAGCCTCATAGGCGGCCTCGGCCTGGGTGGCCGGCTGCGTGGCGATGTCCGAGAGCGCCTGGTCGGTCTCCGGATGCGAAGCCAGGTAGCTGGCTACCGACTGCGAGACCGAGCTCTTGGTCTGCTGCACGGTGCTGGCGCTGCACGCATTGGCCGGCTCGGCCGGCGCGACGGGTTCGGCGGCAGCGGTCGGCAGGGCGATCGTCGCGCAGGCGACGGCTCCCAGCATGCTTCCGGCGAACATGCCGTAGAGGCTGCGGCGGACGGTCGTCTTGGTGACGGTCATCTGTAGCTCCTTCGGATCGTGTGGTCTGCGGTTGCCGCAGCGCCACTCCCCGACCCGGGGATGCAGTTACCCGTCGACCGGCGCGGTGAAACGCGCGCGCCGGCTTTCGTTCCGAACCGGGCCTGGATCTAGCTGTTCGACGACGCCGTTTCGCGCTCGCGCAGGATCTCCAGCGCGATGTCGATGAGCTGGTCTTCTTGACCACCGATGAGCTTGCGCTGCCCGGCGCGGTGCAGCAGCTCATGTGCCGGCACACCGTAGCGTTCGGATTGCCGGACGGCGTGCTTGAGGAAACTCGAGTACACCCCGGAATAGCCCATGATCAGGGCGTTGCGGTCGAGCAGGCATTCGGTCGGCATGGCCGGGGCCACCACTTCCTCGGCAGCGTCGGCGATGTCGAAGAAGTCGATGCCGGTCTTGACGCCGATCTTGTCGAACACCCCGATCAGCGCCTCGACCGGTGCGTTGCCGGCACCGGCGCCGAACCGCCGGCATGAACCGTCGATCTGCTTGGCACCGGCGCGCACGGCTTCGATCGAATTGGCCACCCCCAGACCGAGGTTCTCGTGTCCGTGGAAACCGACCTGGGCGTCGTCACCGAGTTCGGCGACCAGCGCGCTGACCCGGTCGGCCACGCCCTCGAGCACCAGCGCACCGGCCGAGTCGACGACGTAGACGCACTGACAGCCGGCGTCGGCCATGATCCGGGCCTGGGCGGCCAGCTTCTCCGGGGAGATGGTGTGGCTCATCATCAGGAAGCCGACGGTCTCCAGCCCCAGTTCCCGGGCCAGCCCGAAGTGCTGGATGGATACGTCGGCCTCGGTGCAGTGCGTGGCGATCCGGCAGATCGAACCGCCGTTGTCCTGGGCGGCCTTGATGTCCTCCTTGGTGCCCACACCGGGCAGCATCAAGAAGGCGATCTTGGCTTCCTTGGCGGTCTCGGCCGCCAGCTTGATCAGCTCCTGTTCGGGTGTCTTGGAGAACCCGTAGTTGAAGCTCGACCCGCCCAGCCCATCGCCGTGGGTGACCTCGATGACCGGAACGCCTGCGGTGTCCAACGCCGCCACGATCGCGCCCACCTCGTCCTTGGTGAACTGGTGCCGCTTGTGGTGCGAGCCGTCGCGCAGTGACGTGTCGGTCATCCGCACGTCCCACACCGGGTTGAAGAAGATGTCGTTGATGACGCTCATGCCTGGCCTCCTGCTCCTGCTGCGACTCCGGCCTCACCGGCGGCCTTTTCCTTGGCGATCTCCTCGCCGACCTTGGTGGCCGCGGCGGTCATGATGTCGAGATTTCCAGCGTAGGGCGGCAGGTAGTCACCCGCACCCTCCACTTCGACGAAGACCGTCACCAGATGGTTGCCGCCGTTGACCACGGACGGCTCGTCGAACTGCGGTTCGTTGAGCAACCGGTAACCGGGCACATAGGTCTGCACCTCGGCCACCACCTCCTTGATCGAGGCGGTGATCGCGGCGTGGTCGGCATCCTCGGGGATGGCGCAGAAGATGGTGTCGCGCATGATCATCGGCGGCTCGGCCGGGTTCAGGATGATGATCGCCTTGCCGCTGGCGGCGCCGCCGATGTGTTGCACCCCGGCGCTGGTGGTCTTGGTGAATTCGTCGATGTTGGCTCGGGTGCCCGGCCCGGCCGACGCCGACGACACCGACGCGACGATCTCGGCATACGGCACATCCACCACACGGGACACCGCGTACACCATCGGGATGGTGGCCTGGCCACCGCAGGTGACCATGTTGACGTTGGGGGCATCCAGGTGCGCGCGCAGGTTGGCCGGCGGGATCACGCCCGGGCCGACCGCGGCCGGGGTCAGGTCGATGGCCCGGATACCGGCTTCGGCGTAGCGCGGCGCGGCGTCCCGGTGCACATAGGCGCTCGTCGCCTCGAACACCATGTCGGGCAACTCATCCTGCGCCAGCAACCAATCCACACCTTCGTGACTGGTCTCCAAGCCGAGCTTGCGGGCCCGGGCCAGACCTTCGGATTCCGGATCGATGCCGATCATCCAGCGCGGCTCCAGCCAGTCCGAGCGCAGCAGCTTGTACAGCAGGTCGGTGCTGATGTTGCCCGACCCGACGATCGCAACGGACGCCTTCTCACCGGCTCCGCTGCCGGCAGCATTCTGGGCCATATCCGCTCCTTACTCGAAACTCAGATGTACTGAACCTAGTCCTGCGAAGTCCGCGACAAAATCGCTGCCCGGCGGTGCATCTATCGCACGCGTGCACGAGCCCGGCAGCACGATGTCGCCGGCCTTCAGCCGCACCCCGAAGCTCTCCACCTTGCGGGCCAGCCAGGCCACCGCGGTCACCGGGTTGCCCAGCACCGCATCGCTGCGGCCCTCCGCGACCACTTCGCCCCGGTTGCGCAGCACCGCGTCGATGTTGCAGATGTCGATGTCCTTGGGGGACACCCGAGCTTCGCCGAGCACCCACCCTGCGCTGGACGCGTTGTCGGCGATGGTGTCACACAACTTGATCTGCCAGTTCGTGATGCGGGTGTCGATCAGCTCGATCGCCGGCGCGAAGGCCGCGGTGGCCGCCAGCACATCCGCTTCGGTGCACCCGGCGCCGGGCAGGTCATCGGCCAGGATGAACCCGACCTCCACCTCGACCCGGGGGTACAGGAATCGCCCGGCTTTGACCGGAACGTCCTCGAAGACCTGCATCTCGTCGAGCAGATGACCGTAGTCGGGCTCGTCGACGCCCATCATGTCCTGCATGGCCTTGCTGGACAGGCCGACCTTGTGCCCGACGATCCGGGCGCCCTCGGCAACTCGCTGCCGGATATTGATCAACTGGATCTGGTAGGCGTCGACGACGTCGATGTCGGGATGCGTGTCGGTCAACGGCGCGGTCGGGACCCGGGTTCGTTCCGCTTCGGCGAGCCTGGCTGCAAGCTCCGCGCGGATCGAATCAGCGAGCATGTGTGAATTCCCCTCGTTTCTGCGACCGGGGAAGTTGTCCCCGACGCGGCCAATTCTATAACGTGTTCTACATGACAGCTCAGGAGTACGACGTCGTCGTGGTGGGCAGCGGCGGCGCCGGCATGGTGGCCGCTTTGACCGCCGCCCATCAGGGCCTTTCCACCGTAGTCGTTGAGAAGGCCGCGCATTACGGTGGTTCCACTGCGCGGTCAGGCGGTGGGGTGTGGATCCCCAACAACGAGATCCTCGAGCGCGCCGGGGTCAAGGACACCCCGGAAGCTGCGCGGACCTATCTGCACACGATCGTCGGCGATGTGGTGCCTGCCGAGAAGATCGACACCTATCTGCAGCGCGGGCCGGAGATGTTGTCGTTCGTGCTCGAGCATTCGCCGTTGAAGCTGTGCTGGGTGCCCAATTACTCCGACTACTACCCCGAGAAGCCCGGCGGGCGTCCCGGCGGACGTTCGGTGGAACCCAAGCCGTTCAACGCCAAGAAGCTCGGCCCGGACCTGGACGGCCTCGAGCCGCCCTACGGCAAGGTGCCGATGAACATGGTGGTGCTGCAGCAGGACTACGTGCGGCTCAACCAACTCAAGCGGCATCCGCGCGGCCTGCTGCGCAGCCTCAAGGTCGGTGCCCGCACGGTGTGGGCCAACGTCACCGGCAAGAACCTGGTGGGTATGGGTCGGGCGCTGATCGCTCCGCTGCGCATCGGCCTGCGCGATGCCGGTGTGCCGGTGCTGCTGAACACCGCGCTGACCGATCTGTACGTCGAGGACGGTGTGGTGCGCGGCATCTACGTGGTCGGCTCCGACGACGCCGAGCCGCGGCTGATCCGCGCCCGGCGCGGCGTGATCCTGGGCTCGGGTGGCTTCGAGCACAACGAGCAGATGCGGGTGAAATACCAGCGGGCACCGATCACCACCGAGTGGACCGTGGGCGCCAAGGCCAACACCGGCGAAGGCATCCTGGCCGCCGAAAAGCTGGGCGCCGCTTTGGAATTGATGGAGGACGCCTGGTGGGGTCCGACGGTGCCGCTGGTGGGCGCGCCCTGGTTCGCACTGTCGGAACGCAACTCACCGGGGTCGATCATCGTCAACATGTCCGGTCAACGGTTCATGAACGAATCCATGCCCTACGTTGAGGCCTGCCATCACATGTACGGCGGCCAGTACGGCCAGGGTGAGGGGCCGGGCGAGAACGTCCCGGCCTGGTTGATCTTCGACCAGCAGTACCGCGACCGCTACCTGTTCGCCGGCCTGCAGCCAGGCCAGCGGATCCCGAGCAAGTGGCTGGAGTCCGGGGTCATCGTCACCGCGTCCACGCTCGACGAGTTGGCCGTCAAGGCGGGCCTGCCGGCCGACGCGTTCAAGGCCACCGTGGAACGTTTCAACGGCTTCGCCCGCAGCGGCGTCGATGAGGACTTCCACCGCGGCGAGAGCGCCTACGACCGGTACTACGGCGATCCCACCAACAAGCCCAACCCGAACCTGGGTGAGATCAGCCGCGGCCCGTTCTATGCCGCCAAGCTGGTGCCCGGCGACCTCGGCACCAAGGGTGGGATCCGCACCGACGTGCACGGCCGGGCGCTGCGCGACGACGACTCGGTGATCGAGGGACTCTACGCCGCCGGTAACGTCAGCTCACCGGTGATGGGACACACTTACCCGGGGCCGGGCGGGACCATCGGCCCGGCCATGACCTTCGGGTATCTCGCCGCACTGCACATCGCCGGATCCACCGACGCGAAAGGCTGAAACTTCGATGCCCATCAATCTCGACGAGGCGATCGGCGCTGAACTCGCTCCGGTCGAGTTCTCGTGGACCAGCAGCGACATCCAGCTGTATCACCTGGGGTTGGGCGCCGGCGCGGACCCGATGGATCCGCGCGAGTTGCGCTACCTGGTCGACGACACCCCGCAGGTGCTGCCGACCTTCGGCAACGTGGCCCAAAGTTTTCACATGACCGAGCCGCCGACAGTGCAGTTCCCCGGCATCGACATCGAGTTGTCCAAGGTGCTGCACGCCAGCGAGGCGGTTTCGGTGCCGGCGCCGATCCCGCCGTCGGGTACCGGCGTGGCCGTCACTAGATTCACCGAGATTTGGGACAAGGGCAAGGCCGCGGTGATCTGGTCGGAGACCACGGTCAGCACCCCGGACGGCGCACCGCTGTGGACCCAGAAACGGTCGATCTTTGCCCGCGGTGAGGGCGGCTTCGGTGGTGACCGCGGACCGTCGACCACCGAGGCGACCCCGGACCGGGCCCCCGACCTCGAGATCGACATCCCCACCCTGCCCCAGCAGGCCCTGCTCTACCGGCTCTGCGGAGACCGCAACCCGCTGCATTCGGACCCCGAATTCGCCTCTGCCGCAGGTTTTCCCAAGCCCATCCTGCACGGGCTGTGCAGCTACGGGATGGCCTGCAAGGCGCTCACCGACGCGGTGTTCGACGGCGACGCCGGCCAGGTCGGGTCCTACGGCGCACGCTTTGCCGGCGTGGTGTTCCCGGGTGAGACGCTGCGGCTCAATGCCTGGAAGGTCCCCGACGGTTTGGTCGGCTCGGTGATCGCCCCGGCGCGCGACGGCGCCAGCGTGCTCACCGGGGTCCGGCTGACCCCGGCCTGACCTGCGTGAGCCCGGTGGAGTGGACGCATCCCTTCGGCTGACCTGCTAACTTTTCCAGACAGTGACCATCCTGGCGGGGTGCGCCGCCCCGTCGGCCAGATCAGGAGTAGCGCCAGCGTGAAGTTTTCCAAACTCGCCCTCGCGGCTGCGGCCAGCGCCGCCGTCGCGACGGCAACCATCCTCGGCAGCCCCGTTGCCGTCGCCGATGAGGCCACCACGCAGTCGATCGGCGAGCAGGGCACGCTGACCAACGGTGACGTGGTGCAGGGATGGACCATCACCGGCTTGAAGGTCAGCTCGGATCAGATCCCGCATGCGGTGCAGGGCACGCTTTGGGAAGCCACCGCCACCAACGAGGCCATCTCCGGCACGGTGACCCCGATCATCTCCAACCTGAACGCCCGCGCCGGCGACGGTGACAACTACCGGGTGCTCTTCGGGGTCGCCACCCCGCAGGGCATCAACCCGTCCACGCTGGCCCAGGGCCAGAAGGCCTCCGGCAAGGTGTATTTCGACGTCACCGGCGCGGATCCGGACAGCGTCGTCTACCGGGCCGGCAACGAGGACCTGCTGGTGTGGGTCGAGCCCGCCCCGGCAGCCCCGGTCGACGCAGCGCCGAGCGCACCGTCGCCCCGCTCGGCGACCACGGGCACCGCACCCGCCGAATCCCCGGCCGCGACCGCGACCGACGCCGAGGCCCCCACCGAGGCGCCGACCGGCAGCCAGGGCACCCCGCTGCCCGAAGGCAGCCAGGGCACCCCGCTGCCGGAAGGCACCGAGGCCGGCGCCGAGGACACCACGACCACGGACGAGTCCACCGAACCGGGCACCGAAGGCGCGACCGAACAGCCCACCGAGGGTGTCAGTGAGCAGCCCACCACCCAGTCGAGCCCGGAGGGCGACAACCGGCACGGCACCCCGCAGACCGCTGCCCCGGAGGCCGCCGAGGCCGAAGTGGCCCCGGCCGACGGCGGCACCACCGATCCGACCCTGCTGCCCACCCCGGGCACAGCTCCGTCCAGCCAGGGCTCGCAGGTTTCCTGATTCGCTGCCAGAACTGATGGCCACCGTCGCGCAGACGGTGGCCATCAGTTTTTCGTCGGTCAGGAGTGCGAGGACCACCACGAGTAGAGCTGGTCGAGCGACGGCCCGGCAGCCTCGGACTGCACCACCGACAGCATGGTTTCCGCCTCTGTGGTCCAGGCCACCGTCTTCAGGCTCTGCCGCACCCCGCACACCAGGGTGCCCGCGGTCACCTCCGGGGTGGCGTTGCGTCGCCACGGGCCCGGGGACTGGATGTTGCCTGGGCACACCACCACACCGATCGACTGCACGGTGTCATCGAACGCCGCTTGCAGCGCGGACTTGTTGCGCGCCAACAGGTACGTCGCGCTCGACGGGCCGCCGGCGTCGGCGTTGTTACCGCAGCTGACCTTGGCCAGCGCGTCCACCGGCGGGTCGACCGGCGTGCAGACGCCGGGGGCATATCCCTTCGGGATCAAGGTCAGCAGCCGTGCCTGAGCTTCCGGGTCGGCCGGCGCCGTGGTGGGGCTGGTCGAGGTCGTGGTGGTGGCCGCTGCCGAGGGCGTCGTGGTCTGCTGCGGTTGCGCGGTCGCGGGTTCCGGTGAACCAGATCGGTTCCACAGCATCAAACCTGCCACCGCGGCAAGCACCGCGGCCGTCGCGGCCCCGGCGATCACGATCCGCGCCCGCTTGCGCTGCAGCCGGGCCGGTGTGGCCGTTGCGAACTCGTCGAAGCGAGGCCACGACTGCTGAACCGGGCTGACCGCCTGCACGGTGTCGGCGGTCGGCGAGGGCGGCGCGGTCCAGTCGGTGGGGAACGGCGCGGTCTGATTGATGGTCTGCAGAGGTTCGGTATCGGGGTCGTGCTCGGGTGTCCGCGACGGGGATTCGCCATCCGACGAGGGCTTGTTCATCCGCGCACCCCTCCCTCGCTAGCGACCACTGCTGAACCCCTGTCTCCAGGATTACGACGTCCGCGTACTTGAGGGTAGGCGACGCGGGCACCGGTGTGTGCACGCCGGTCCCGGTTGACGCCGGTGCCAGGGGCCGGACGACACGCTCAGCCCAGGATCAGACCCGAGGTCGGCACTCCGGTTCCCGCGGTGACCAACACGTGCTCGACGCCGTCGACCTGATTGACCGAGGTGCCGCGCAACTGACGCACCCCCTCGGCAATGCCGTTCATACCGTGGATGTAGGCCTCGCCGAGTTGCCCGCCGTGGGTGTTGATCGGCAGTCGACCGCCGATCTCGATCGCACCGCCGGCGATGAAGTCCTTGGCCTCACCCTTGCCGCAGAAGCCGAGCTCCTCGAGTTGCAGCAGGGTGTACGGAGTGAAGTGGTCGTAGAGCACCGCGGTCTGGATGTCGGCCGGGGTCAGACCGCTCTGTTGCCACAGCTGGCGCCCCACCAGACCCATCTCGGGCAGGCCGAGTTCGTCGCGGTAATAGGAGTACATGGTGAACTGGTCGGCACCGGCGCCCTGCGCGGCAGCTTCGATGATCGCCGGCCGGTGCTTGAGATCGCGGGCCCGCTCCGGTGTGGTCACCACGATCGCCACGCCGCCGTCGGTTTCCTGGCAGCAGTCCAGCAGCCGCAGCGGTTCGGCGATGAACCGAGAGTTCTGGTGGTCCTCGATCGTGATCGGCTTGCCGTAGAAGTGTGCTTTCGGGTTGTTGGCCGCATGCTTGCGGTCGGCCACCGACACCACGCCGAAGTCCGCGCTGGTGGCGCCGTACTCGTGCATGTAGCGCCGGGCGATCATGGCCACCGACGCCGCCGGTGTGCTCAGTCCGTGCGGATAGGACCAGCTGTACTCCACGCCGCGGGAATCGGCGTTGACGGTCAGACCCGTCATCACCTGACCGAACCGGAACTCCGAGCGCTCGTTGAAGGCCCGGTAGGCCACCACCACTTCGGCCACCCCGGTGGCGACCGCCAGGGCCGCTTGCTGCACGGTCGCCGCGGCTGCGCCGCCGCCGTAGCCGATCTGGCTGAAGAACTTCAGGTCGCCGATGCCGGTGGACCGCGCCACCGCGGTCTCCAGGTTGGAGTCCATGGTGAACGTCACCAGACCGTCGACGTCGCCCGGCGACAGGCCGGCGTCCTCGAGCGCGTCGAGCACCGCTTCGGCGGCCAGCCGCAGTTCGCTGCGCCCGGAATTCTTAGAGAAGTCGGTGGCGCCGATCCCGACGATCGCCGCCGCACCGGACAGGCCGGTCATTTGTCGCCTCCGAAAGTCAGTGTGGCCGTGGCGATCACATGGTTGCCCAGACTGTTGGCGCCGGTCACCTTGACCGTGATCAGCTCCCCGTCGACGGCGGTCACCGCACCGGTGAAGGTCACGGTGTCATAGGCGTACCACGGCACCCCCAGGCGCAGCCCGATGGATTTGATCCGCGCGGCCGGGCCGGCCCAGTCGGTCAGGTATCGCTGCACTAGGCCGGTGTCGGTGAGGATGTTGACGAAGATGTCCTTGGAGCCCTTGGCCTGCGCCTTGTCCCGGTCGTGGTGCACGTCCTGGTAGTCGCGGGTGGCGATGGCGGTGGACACGATGAACGTGGGATCGCCATAGATCGCCAACTCGGGCAACGTGGTTCCGACGGTGATGGTCTCGGTCATGCCTTGGGCTCCCATGCGTACAGCGTCCAGGCCGGACTGACGTCACTGTCCGGGAAGTCGATGAACATCACCTGCACCGGCATCCCGACCTGCACCTGATCGGCTTCGACGTTGCGCAACTCACCGAGCATCCGCACGCCTTCTTCGAGTTCGACCAGCGCGATGACGAACGGCAAGCTGCGGCCCGGCACTTTCGGCGCGTGGTGCACGACGTAGCTGAACACCGTGCCGACGCCGGACGCGACGACGTAGTCGGACTCGGTGACCGGGTCCTGGTAGTCCTTCCACACCGGGGGCACCGGCGGATGCTGCAGCGAACCGTCCGGACGCTTCTGGATCCGCAACTCATGCGCGTTGACCCCGTCCCAGAAGAACTGGCTGTCCTTGGACGACGCCGGCCGCATCAGCTTGTCCGGATCGAGGTCCTCGGGAATGTCCGGTGCCGGCTTCTCGGCCGGCTTGAACTTCATGATCCGCCAGTCCATTTCGGCAACCTCTTCAGTGCCGACGGTCCAGGTGATCTTCTGGTTGACGAAGAAGCCCTCACCGAGTGCGGTCTGCTTGGGGCCGACCACGTCGGTCACCTCGGCGCTGATCGCGACTTCTTCACCGGGCTGCAGGTAGCGGTGGTAGGTCTGCTCACAGTTGGTGGCGACCACACCGACGTAGCCGGCCGCGTCGAACAGGTCCATGATCGCGCCCAGCGGATCATCGTCGGGCCGAACACCTTTGAGCCCCAACATGGTCCACACTTGGATCATCGCGGGCGGTGCCACGATACCGGCGTGGCCGGCGGCTCGCGCGGCCGCCTCGTCGACGTAGATCGGGTTCTGGTCGCCGATGGCATCGACCCAGTGGTGGATCATCGGCTGGTTCACCGGATCGCGGCCCAACCTCGGCTTGCTCCTACCCAACGAGGTCAGCCGGTCGATGCCGGCCTGCAGCTCCGTCATCTGTCTCCTTGACTCGTCGCGCGCTCGCTCACCGCGGCACGCGGGGGACGCCGAGGCCGGCGGCCGCGATCATTTCGCGCATCACCTCGTTGACGCCGCCACCGAAGGTGATCACCAGGTTGCGTTTGGTCATCTTGTCCAGCCAGTCCAGCAACTCTGCGGTGTCCGAGTCGGCGGGATTGCCGTGGGCGCCCACGATCTCCTCGGCCAGTCGCCCCACCTCTTGGATGCGTTCGGTGGAGAAGACTTTCGTTGCGGCCGCGTCGGCGACGGCGATGTTCTCGCCCGAGGCGGCCACCTGCCAGTTCAGCAGTTCGTTGAGCCGCCAGATCGACTTGATCTGGCCGAGAAGGCGCTGCACGTCGGGCTGTTCGACCGGGATGCGACCGTCGCTGCCCGGCTTGGAAGCCCAGGCGTGCACCTTTTCGTAGATGCCCGCGACCCGTCCGGCCGGACCCAGACCGACCCGCTCGTGGTTGAGCTGGGTGGTGATCAGCTTCCAGCCACCGTTTTCCTCGCCGACCAGCATGTCGGCCGGAACCCGCACATCGTTGTAGTAGGACGCGTTGGTGTGGTGGGCACCGTCGGACAGGATGATCGGCGTCCACGAGTAGCCGGGATCCTTGGTGTCGACGATCAGGATCGAGATGCCCTTGTGCTTGGGCGCGGTCGGATCGGTGCGACACGCCAGCCAGATGTAGTCGGCGTCGTGCGCGCCGGTGGTCCACATCTTCTGCCCGTTCACCACATAGTGGTCGCCGTCGCGTACCGCGGTGGTCCGCAGTGACGCCAGGTCGGTGCCGGCTTCCGGCTCGGAGTAGCCGATCGCGAAATGTACATCGCCGGAAAGGATTCCGGGCAGAAACTTCTTCTTCTGCGCCTCGGTGCCGAGCAGCTGCAAGGTGGGTCCCACGGTTTGCAGGGTGACCATCGGCAGCGGGATGTCGGCCCGGTTGGCTTCGTTGATGAAGATCTGCTGTTCGATCGGGCCGAAACCCAGGCCGCCGTACTCCTTGGGCCAGCCCACCCCGAGTTTGCCGTCGCTGCCCATCCGCTTGATCACCGCGCGGTAGGCCTCGTTGTGCCGGTCGGCCTCCATCGCCTTGGCTTCTTCGGGGGTGATGAGAGTCGAAAAGTACTCCCGCAGTTCGGCTTGCAGCGCCTTCTGCTCGGGGGTCAGGTCGATGAACATCAGGCTCCCACCGCGCTTTCAATCCCCACCAGGTCAAGTCGATGCGAGGGACCACCCAGCAGGCGGGTCAGGTCCTTGATCGACGAGTAGTAGCGGTCCATCGGGTAGGTGATGTCCATCCCCATGCCGCCGTGCAGGTGGTGACACAGTCGCATGGCCGGCGGGGCCTGCGAGGTCACCCAGTAGCCCAGGACGCCCAGATCCTCGTCGGCGTCCAGTCCCTCGGACAGCCGCCACACCACCGACGTCGACACCAGATCGATTGTCCGCGAGGCGATATAGATCTCGGACAGCTGCGCCGCGACGGTCTGGAAGGTGGACAGCGGCCGACCGAACTGTTCCCGGGTGGCCACGTAGTCGGCGGTCAGCCGGAGCGCGCCGGCCGCCAGTCCGGCCGCGAACGCACCGATCACGGTCAAGGCCAACTGGTTGAGCCGGGCCACCGCAGCGCCGGCCAACACGTCCTCGTCGGCGACGGTTACGTCGGCGAAGGACACCGCGAACTCATCGGACCCGTTGGCGGTCGGGGTCTTGGTCAAGGTCACGCCGGCGGCCGTGGGCGCGACGACCACGACACCGTCATCGGTGCTGACCAGCATCCACTGGGCCTGATCCGCGTATGGCACACCGATTTTGGTGCCGGAGAGCCGTCCGCCGTGCAGCGTGGTCGCGGGCTGTTCGGGCAGCGGTGCACCGGGTTCGTTGAGCGCGGCGGTCAGCACCGCGCCCTTGGCCACGCCGGCCAGGTAGCGATCCTGCTGGGCCTCAGAGGCCAGCTCCAGCAATGGCACCAGGCCGAGCCCGAGCGTCGCCAGCGCGGGACCGACGGTGCCGTGCTTACCGATCTCGGTGAGCGCCGTGGCGATCTCGGCCAACCCCACCCCGTCGCCGCCGAGACGTTCTGGCACGCCGAGCGCGCCAACCCCGCCGTCGACCAGGGCCTGCCAGCTGTTGTCCCGTCCCAGAACGGAATTGACGACGTCGGCGACGGCCTGCTGGCCTTCGTCCGGACTGAAATCCACCCGAATCCTCCTCGATTCGCGTCAGTGCGAGTGTCGGCCAGGTCAGCTCTGGGACTTGCCGGTGTAGTCCATCTGCCAATGCTTGATGCCGTTGAGCCAGCCGGACTTCAACCGTTCCGGCTCCCCGAGCGGCTTGAGGTCGGGCATGTTGTCGGCGATCGCATTGAAGATCAGGCTGATCGTCATCTTGGCCAGGTTCGCGCCGATGCAGTAGTGCGCACCGGTGCCGCCGAAGCCGACGTGCGGATTCGGATCCCGCAGGATGTTGAAGGTGAACGGATCGTCGAAGACCTCTTCGTCGAAGTTCGCGCTGCGGTAGAACATCACCACCCGCTCGCCCTTCTTGATCTGCACTCCGGACAGCTCGGTGTCCTGGTTGGCGGTGCGCTGGAACGCAGTCACCGGGGTCGCCCATCGGACGATCTCGTCGACCGCGGTCTCCGGCCGGTCGCGCTTGAAGATCTCCCATTGCTCGGGGTTCTCCATGAACGCGATCATGCCGTGCGTGGTGGAGTTGCGGCTGGTCTCGTTGCCGGCGACGGCCAGCATGATCACGAAGAAGCCGAACTCGTCGTCGGTGAGCTTCTCGCCGTCGATGTCGGCCTGGATCAGCGTGGTGACGATGTCGTCGGTCGGGTTCTTGCCGCGTTCCTCGGCCATCTTCATCGCGTAGGTGATCACCTCGAACGACGACATCGCCGGGTCCACGTCGGCGAACTCCGGATCGTCGCCTGCGGTCATCTCGTTGGACCAGCGGAACAGCTTGTCGCGGTCCTCCTGCGGCACACCGAGCAACTCGGCGATGGCCTGCAGCGGCAGCTCGCAGGCCACCTGCTCGACGAAGTCGCCGGTGCCGTGCGCGGCGGCGTCCTGGGCGATCTTCTGGGCTCGGGCGTTCAGCTCGTCCTTGAGCCGGCCGATGGCCCGCGGGGTGAAGCCGCGCGAGATGATGCGGCGCAACCGGGTGTGGTGCGGGGCGTCCATGTTCAGCAGCACATTGCGCTGCAGATCGATCGCCTCGCGGGTCATGCCCTCCGGCCACACCGGAATCGCGCCGTCCATCGCGCTGGAGAACACGTCGCTGCGCCGCGACACCTCACGCACGTCGGCGTGCTTGGTCACCAGCCAGTACCCCTTGTCACCGAAGCCGTGGGTGCCACCGGGTACGTCCACCCAGTGAATCGGCTCAGCCTTGCGCAGCTCGGCGAGTTGCTCGACTGGCAGGCCCTCCTTGAGGTTGCGTTCGGCGTCCATGAAGTCGAATTCGCTGGGGAAGCTCAGGTGGGCCATTTGGTCTACTCCTCGCGTCGGCCACAGGGGTTTCAGCACTACGGAAACAACGTGGTCTAGTACTGGTTGCCACCATTGAAACACGGCCTGACCGCAGATCAAAGGCAGCATTTCATCGTTGCTTGTCAGAGTAATGAAACGTGTTCTAGCCTGACCTCATGGGTAATCCTGTGATCGTCGAAGCCACCCGCAGCCCAATCGGCAAACGCAACGGCTGGTTGTCCGGCCTGCACGCCACCGAATTGCTGGGCGCGGTGCAGAAGGCCGTGCTCGAGAAGGCCGGCGTCGACCCCGGCGCCGTCGAGCAGGTGATCGGCGGCTGCGTGACCCAGTATGGCGAGCAGGCCAACAACGTGACCCGGCAGTCCTGGCTGATCGCCGGGCTGCCCGAGCATGTCGGCGCCACCTCGATCGACTGCCAGTGCGGCAGCGCCCAGCAGGCCAACCATCTGATCGCCGGGTTGATCGCCACCGGCGCGATCGACATCGGCCTCGCGTGCGGCGTGGAGGCGATGAGCCGGGTGCCGCTGGGCGCCAACGGCGGCGGTGCGCGGGCCGCATCGTGGGACATCGACATGCCCAACCAGTTCGAGGCCGCCGAGCGGATCGCCAAGCGCCGCGGCATCACCCGCGCCGATCTCGACGCGCTGGGACTGGCATCGCAGCAAAAGGCCGCCCGGGCCTGGGCCGAGGGTCGCTTCGATCGCGAGGTCTCGCCGATCATCGCGCCGGTGATCGACGAGAACAAGCAGCCGACCGCCGAGCTGAACACCGTCAGCCGCGACCAGGGCCTGCGCGACACCACCGCCGAAGGCCTGGCCGCGCTGAAGCCCGTGATGGAGGGCGGCCTGCACACCGCGGGCACCTCGTCGCAGATCTCGGACGGCGCCGCGGCCGTGCTGTGGATGGACGAAGAGAAGGCCAAGGCGCTCGGCCTGAAGCCGCGCGCCCGGATCGTGGCGCAGGCCAACGTCGGCGCCGAGACCTACTACCACCTCGACGGACCAGTGCAGTCCACCGCGCGGGTGCTGGAGAAGGCCGGCATGAAATTGGGTGACATCGACCTGGTCGAGATCAATGAGGCGTTCGGCTCGGTGGTGCTGTCCTGGGCCCAGGTGCACGGAGCCGATCTGGACAAGGTCAACGTCAACGGCGGCGCGATCGCCCTGGGCCATCCGGTCGGGTCGACCGGCGCGCGGTTGATCACCACCGCGCTGCACGAGTTGGAGCGCACCGACAAGTCCACCGCATTGATCACCATGTGCGCCGGCGGCGCTCTGTCCACCGGCACCATCATCGAGCGGATCTAATGGCGTTCTCCGACGAAGAGCGCATCGCGGCGGCGCAGTCCTACATCGACGCCCTGGTCAGCCACGACGCCACCGCGGTGCCGTTCGCACCTGAGTGCGTTCGCATCGAAATCGGGTTGAAGACCGGGCGATCGGGAGATCACTTGCGGCGCAGCCTGAACAACGGCCCGCAGTACCGGGTGATCGAGGCGACCACCGAACCGGAGTTCAGCGTGGCCGGTGACACCGTCCGCGCCCGGTTCGACGTGTTGACCAAACCGCGGTTGTTCGGCCGGCGGGTGTGCACCCATGTCGACGAGACGTTCCTGATCCCGGCGGCCGACGGGCGGATCCACCACATTCGCGCCCACCTCACACCGTTCATCAGCCGATAGGGTCTGGTCATGGCAACTGCGCCCAAGGGGCTCAACTCGAAGCACACCGGCACCATCATCAAGTGGGGTTCGCGCTTCAACACCTGGGCCTACCGCGCCACCAACGGCCGACTCGGCGCCAAGTGGCGGGGCGGGTCGAACCGGTTCAGCGCACCACCGCCGGTGGGCATCCTGACCACCATCGGGCGCAAATCCGGTCAGCCGCGGGACAGCCCGCTGCTGTTCCTGCGCGAAGGCGATCGGGTGGTGCTGGTCGCCTCCCAGGGTGGTCGCGCGACCAACCCGATGTGGTACCTGAACCTGAAGGCCAACCCCGCGGTGACGTTCCAAATCTTCGACGAGAAGCTGTCGCTGACCGCCCGGGATGCCACCGAAGCCGAACGCGCCGAGTACTGGCCCAAGCTCGATGCGATGTACCCGGACTTCGAGACCTATCGGTCCTGGACCGATCGGGACATCCCGATCATCATCTGCGACCCGCCGGCCGATTAGCCAAACGCTGTCGTCGAACGCCCCTGAACGCAAGTTCAGGGGCGTTTTCCTTTTGGCCGCCGAACCCTGCCGCTTTAGCTGGCGTGGCTGACCCCGACATGGCACAAGTTGACATGTTTGCATTTGTGTTCAGTGATGCGCCACACTCCATCCGCTGTCGTGTGAGGCAGCACACATAGGGTCGAGTGGAGGTCGAATGCCAGGGTCCAGATCACGCAGTCGGTTGGGTTACCTACTGGCCGTCCTGACTGCCGTCGCACTGTTCGTGGTGGCCGCCATCCCGGCGGCTGCGATGACGGTGACATTCGTCAGGCACGCCGAATCGCAAGGCAATGCGTCGGGCTACATCGACACCAAGGTGCCCGGACCGCCGTTGACCGCGTTGGGTGAGACCGAAGCCGCCGAGGTGGCAATCAAACTGAACGACCCAGACAAATACGGCAAGTTCGACGCCATCTACGCCTCGACGATGCAACGGACCCAGCAGACCGCGAAGCCGCTGGCCGAAGCCTTGGAGCTGACGCCGATCGTCATCGGCGCATTCGACTCCGAGACCGCTGACGAGCACAAGCCGCAGTCGCCGGCCGGGATCCAGGAGATCAGCGCCGGCATCTTCGAGGGCACATCCCAGGAGGGCGGCCTGGGCCGGATCGCCTACGCGCTGGCCCCGATGACGTGGATTCTCGGCATGCGCTTCGTGCGCATTCCCGGCTCCGAGGACGGCAACGAGTTCGCCGCCCGGATGGAGGCAGCCCTGGCGGAGATGGAGAGCGGCGGTGACGTCGACGGCGACGGCGAGGTCAACGTCGCCGCGTTCTCGCACGGTGCCACCATCATGTTCTGGACCATGATGAGCGTCGATAATCCCGATCTGGGCCTGATGCTCAGCCATCAGTTGGAGAACACCGACATCGTGGTGGTGGAGAGCAATGGCGAGGGCGGTTGGACCCTGAAGAGCTGGGCCGGAACCGAAGTCGGCGAAGCCAACTACCCCACCAAGATGCTGGTCAACGTGCGCGACCTGATCGTTGCGCCGCAGACCGCGCTGTACAACCTGCGCCAGCCAATCTTCGCGCTGGACGCAGAAGGTATCGGCAACGGCATCGTCACCGGCGTCAGCGATGTCGCCCAGGCGGGTGTCAAGTTCGTACGCGATTCGGTGACCGACACCGTCGACGCGATCACTTCCATCCCGGGTTCGTTGCAGCAACAGTCCACGACTCTGGTGTCGAAGCTCGACGCCGACGCGGAAACCACGGTGTCCGCCGAGGTGGCCAAGACCGCGCTCGACGACCGGGTCCTGTCCACCAAGTCGGCGATCGACACGGCAACCAAGACGGTCCGCGAGGCCGTCGAGTCGCCGACCAAGCTGACGACCAAGCCCAACGGGGCAACCGATCTCACCGATGGCAACAAGACCGTGCCCGGCGTGAGCAAGGCGATCAGCCGCGCTCAGCAGCAAGCTCGGCAGGCTGTCGATGACGCTCGCGAACAGGTGTCGGCGACGACGCAGAAGATCAAGGATGCCGTCAAGAAGGTCACCGGCCCGAAAGCCAAGGCCGACAAGAACGATGGCGTGCGCAAGGCAGTGGCCGACACCGAGGCCGCGGCCTGAGCCGTCCTGCTGGGCGGGCGGCCTGGGAATCCCCCTCCTCAGGCCGTCCGCCGCAGGATCAGCTCTGGCGGCCGGGTCGGCGAAAGCCTCAGGCGCCGTAGACCGGAACCGGCTTGCGCGCCTTGGCCAGCAGGTCGCTGACCACCGGCGCCATCTCGGCCGGATCCCACTTGGCGCCCTTGTCGATCTGCGGCCCGTGCGCCCAGCCCTCGGCGACCCGGATCTTGCCGCCCTCAACCTCGAAGACCTGACCCGTCACTTCGCGGGACTCCACGCTGCCCAGCCACACCACCAGCGGTGAGACGTTCTCCGGCGCCATCGCGTCGAAGTCCTGCCCCTGGGTGGCCATCATGTCGGCGAACACCGTCTCGGTCATCCGGGTGCGCGCCGAGGGCGCGATGGCGTTGACGGTGACGCCGTAGCGGCCCATCTCCGCGGCGGCGACCAACGTCAGGGCCGCGATACCGGCCTTGGCCGCACTGTAATTCGCTTGTCCCACACTGCCTTGCAGACCGGCGCCCGAACTGGTGTTGATGATCCGGGCGTCCACCGGATTACCGGCCTTGGACTGCGCGCGCCAGTAGGCCGCGGCGTGCTTCATGGTCGCGAAGTGCCCCTTGAGGTGCACCGCGGTGACCGCGTCGAACTCTTCCTCGGAGGTGTTGGCGAACATCCGGTCCCGCACGATGCCGGCGTTGTTGACCAGGACGTCCAATCCGCCGAAGGTGTCGACCGCGGTCTGGATCAAGGCCTCGGCCTGCGCCCAGTCCGCGACGTTGGAGCCGTTGGCGACGGCTTCGCCGCCGGCCGCGACGATTTCGTCGACGACACCCTGGGCCGCGCTGCCGCCGCCGGCCGGTGAGCCGTCCAGCCCGACGCCAATGTCGTTGACCACCACCCGAGCGCCTTCAGCCGCGAACGCCAATGCGTGCGCGCGGCCAATACCGCCGCCGGCGCCGGTGACGATGACCACGCGGCCGTCCAGAAGTCCCATGCGTTGCTTCTCCTTCTATTTGATGTCTGCAGTGGTAGTCGACAGGTAGTGCGGCGGTTCTCCGCCGCCGTGCACCTCAAGCGATGCGCCGCTGATGTAGGACGCCGCTTCAGAGGCCAAGAAGGCGGTGGCCCACCCGACGTCGTGGGGTTTGGCCAACCGGCCCAGCGGCACGTTCTTGGAGATCGCGGCGATCGAGTCGGCGTCGCCGTAGAACAGTTCGGACTGTTCGGTCTCGACCATGCCGACCACCACCGAGTTCACCCGCACCTTCGGTGCCCACTCCACCGCCAGAGTCTTGGTGAGGTTGTCGATGCCGGCCTTGGCCGCACCGTAGGCCGCGGTGCCCGGCGTCGGCCGGTAACCGCTGACGCTGGAGATGTTCACGATCGAACCGCCCTCGGCCTGTCGTTGCATCACCGCGTTGGCGTGCTGAGCCACCGACAGCGGCCCGAGCAGGTTCAGTTCGACGATCTTGCTGCTGAACTTCGCCGAAGCCTCGGCGGCCGGCACGTACGGCGAGCCGCCCGCGTTGTTGACCACGACGTCGATCCGGCCGTGCTTGGCGGCGACGGTGTCGATCAATTTGGCGACCGAGTCGTCGTCGCGCACATCGCAGGAGTGGAATTCGTACGGCGAGCCCTCGACCGGGCGGCGGGCGCAGGTCACCACGGTGGCGCCCTGCGCGGCGAAGACGGCGCTGATTCCGGCACCCACCCCGCGCACACCGCCGGTGACCAGAACCACCCGGCCGTCCAGTTGCAGATTGATTCCAGCCACGTCAGTCACTGTGCTAGCGTACCAAGCAAGTGCTTGCTTAGGTAGCGACCCCTCCAGGAAGTGACTGATGACGATCACCACCGCGACAGTCGAACCGGGCATCGTCTCGGTCACCGTCAACTACCCGCCGGTCAACGCGATCCCGTCCGCGGGGTGGTTCGAATTGGCCGACGCGATCACGGCCGCGGGCCGTGACCCCAAGACCCACGTGGTGATCCTGCGCGCCGAGGGCCGTGGCTTCAACGCCGGTGTCGACATCAAGGAGATGCAGAACACCGAGGGGTTCGGCGCGCTGATCGACGCCAACCGGGGCTGCTACGCGGCCTTCAAGGCGGTCTACGAGTGCGAGGTACCGGTCGTCGCCGCGGTCAACGGCTTCTGCGTGGGCGGTGGCATCGGCCTGGTCGGCAACGCCGACGTGATCGTCGCCTCCGACGACGCCAAGTTCGGCCTGCCCGAGGTGGAGCGCGGCGCACTGGGCGCGGCCACTCATCTGTCCCGGCTGGTGCCGCAGCACCTGATGCGCCGGCTGTTCTTCACCGCCGCCACCGTGGACGCCGAAACGCTGCACCATTTCGGTTCGGTGCATGAGGTGGTGCCGCGCGCCGAACTCGACGAGTCCGCCTTGCGGGTCGCTCGCGACATCGCCAGCAAGGACACTCGGGTGATCCGGGCGGCCAAGGAGGCCTTGAACTTCATCGACGTGCAACCGGTCAACGCCAGGTACCGCATGGAGCAGGGTTTCACCTTCGAACTCAATCTGTCCGGGGTGTCCGATGAACACCGCGATGCATTCGCCGGAACTGACAAGGGATCCAAGTGAGCGACAAGAGAACGACTTTGGACCAGGCCGTCGCCTCGATCGAGAGCGGCATGACGATCGGCTTGGGTGGCTGGGGCTCCCGGCGCAAGCCGATGGCGTTCGTGCGCGCACTGCTGCGCACCGACGTCACGGACCTGACCGTGGTGACCTACGGCGGACCGGACCTGGGCCTACTGTGCTCGGCCGGCAAGGTCAAACGGGTCTACTACGGTTTCGTCTCGCTGGACTCGCCGCCGTTCTACGATCCGTGGTTCGCCAAAGCCCGCACCTCCGGCGCGATCGAGGCCCGGGAGATGGACGAAGGCATGCTGCGCTGCGGATTGCAGGCCGCCGCACAGCGGTTGCCGTTCTTGCCGATTCGCGCCGGACTGGGCAGCGACGTGCGGAAGTTCTGGGGCGACGAACTGCAGACCGTGCGCTCGCCGTATCCGACCGGCGACGGCTACGAAGAACTGATCGCAATGCCGGCACTGAACCTCGACGCCGCGTTCGTGCACCTGAATCTCGGTGACGCACAGGGCAATGCCGCCTACACCGGCATCGACCCCTACTTCGACGACCTGTACCTGATGTCGGCGCAGCGCCGCTTCCTGTCGGTCGAGAAGGTGGTCTCGACCGAGGAGTTGGTGTCCTCGGTGGTGCCGCAGCAACTGCTGGTCAACCGGATGATGGTCGACACCGTGGTCGAAGCTCCCAACGGCGCCCACTTCACCACCAACGAGCCGGATTACCGACGCGACGAGCGGTTCCAGCGGCACTACGCCGAAGCCGCCGGCTCCGACGAGAGCTGGGCCGAGTTCGTCGAGACCTATCTGTCCGGCAGCGAGGCCGACTACCAGGCCGCGGTGCGTAAGTTCGCCGATGCCCAGGCCGCACAGAAGGAGGCGAGCAAGTGATGTCCGTGACCCGCGCTGAGGTGTGCGCCGTCGCATGCGCCGAGTTGTTCCGCGACGCCGGCGAGATCATGGTGTCCCCGATGACCACCATGGTGTCGGTCGGGGCCCGGTTGGCTCGGTTGACCTTCTCCCCCGACATCCTGCTGACCGACGGTGAGGCACGGCTGATCGCCGATACTCCGGCCATCGGCGCGCCGGCCGCGATCGAAGGGTGGATGCCGTTCGGGCGGGTCTTCGAGACGCTGTCCTGGGGGCGGCGGCACGTGGTGATGGGCGCCAATCAGATCGACCGCTACGGCAACCAGAACCTGTCGGCATTCGGCCCGATTCAGCATCCGACCCGGCAGATGTTCGGCGTGCGCGGTGCACCCGGCAACGCGATCAACCACGCCACCAGCTACTGGGTGGGCAACCACTCCCGGCGGGTGTTCTGCGACCAGGTGGACATCGTCTCCGGAATCGGTTGGGACAAGATCGATCCCGCCAACCCGGCCTACCGTTTCCTCAACGTCTATCGGGTGGTGACCAACCTCGGGGTGTTCGACTTCAACGGACCCGAGCACCAGATGCGGGCAGTGTCCCTGCACCCCGGCGTGGAGGCTGACCAGGTTGCCGACAACACCTCGTTCGAGGTGCACGGCCTGGACTCCGCCGATCAGACCCGGCTGCCGACGCCCGACGAGCAGCGCCTGCTGCGCGAGGTGATCGACCCGAAGAGTCTGCGTGACAAGGAAGTCCGGGTCTGACGAGATGGCCACACTGAAGACACCGCTGACCGAACTGGTCGGCATCGAGCACCCGGTGGTGCAGACCGGGATGGGCTGGGTGGCCGGCGCCCGGTTGGTGGCGGCCACTTCGAACGGCGGCGGCCTGGGCATCCTGGCCTCGGCCACCATGACGCTGGACGAACTGCAGACCGCGGTCACCAAGGTCAAGGCGACGACCGACAAACCGTTCGGGATCAACATGCGCGCCGACGCCGGTGACGCCGGCGACCGCGTCGACCTGCTGATCCGGGAGGGCGTCAAGGTCGCCTCGTTCGCGCTGGCACCCAAACCGGAGCTCATCGCCAAGCTCAAAGATGCTGGTGTCGTGGTGATTCCGTCGGTCGGCGCGGCCAAACACGCCAAGAAGGTGGCCTCCTGGGGCGCCGACGCGGTGATCGTCCAGGGCGGCGAGGGCGGCGGCCACACCGGCCCGGTCGCCACCACGCTGCTGCTGCCGTCGGTACTCGACGCGGTCGCCGACACCGGCATGCCGGTGATCGCCGCCGGCGGTTTCTTCGACGGCCGCGGCCTGGCGGCAGCGCTGTCCTACGGCGCGGCCGGTGTGGCGATGGGCACCCGCTTCCTGCTCACCTCGGACTCGACGGTGCCCGACGACGTCAAACGGCGCTACCTGGGCGCAGCCTTGGACGGCACCGTGGTCTCCACCCGGGTCGACGGTATGCCGCACCGGGTACTGCGCACCGGTCTGGTCGAGAAGCTCGAAAGTGGTTCCCGGGTACGCGGTTTCGCCGCGGCCGTCGCCAATGCCCAGAAGTTCAAGAAGCTGACCGGGATGACCTGGCGCTCGATGATCTCCGACGGGCTGGCCATGCGAAAGGGCAAGGACCTGACCTGGGCCCAGGTGGTGATGGCGGCCAACACCCCGATGCTGCTCAAGGCCGGTCTGGTGGAGGGCAACACCGAAGCCGGTGTGCTGGCCTCCGGTCAGGTGGCCGGCATCGTCGAGGACCTGCCGTCCTGCGCCGAGTTGGTGCAGCGCATCGTGGACGACGCGATCACGCAGCTGAGGTCGGCGAACAGCTTCGTCGTCGACTGACCGGCAGAAGGGACGGGTGGACAGCCGTCCCAGCCGGCGCATGCCGGCCGCCGGCGCGCGGTTGCTCGGACAAATCCCGCCTTGTTCTGAGGCAGCCGCGGGCCCGCTGGACCCGGCCCGCAGCGTGTTACCGCGGTGCTAAATCCTGGGCCGTCCAGGCCGTGCTCAGGGCCACCGTAACAGCGCCGCCGACACCCCAGCTCGCTGCCACGAGCCGACCGTCGTCGCAGGTAGACAGCCCACACGGGAGGGCAACACCGGGCCGTCGCATGACCGTCGTGTTCCTGCCAAATGACCGGTGCATTACGCCGATTTCACAGCGCCCGAACCCGCCGGGTGCGTTCTTTTGAGGCGCTGTTCAACCCCCCTACGCTCGTGCATCAACAGCTCTGGAGGGACGATTCGTGGCCGACACACACGCGGGCAGTCAGGCACCTGCCGACGCCTTGCTGCGACTGGGAAAGTACTTCCACCGCGGCGAGGTCTCCGACGATCACCGGACTCTGCACAAGATCGGTGGCCGTTCGGCCGACGAGTTCTACCGCGACCGCTGGGCCCACGACAAGGTGGTGCGCTCCACCCACGGGGTGAACTGCACCGGCTCCTGCTCGTGGAAGATCTACGTCAAGGACGGTGTGATCACTTGGGAGTCACAGCAGACCGACTACCCCTCGGTCGGCGCAGACAAGCCCGAGTATGAGCCGCGCGGCTGCCCGCGTGGCGCGTCGTTCTCCTGGTACACCTATTCGCCGGCGCGGGTGCGCTATCCGTATGTGCGCGGGGTGCTGCTGGAGTACTACCGCGAGGCCAAGGAGCGCCTAGAGGATCCGGTGCTGGCCTGGGCTGACATCGTCGAGGATCCGGAGAAGTCCAAGCGGTACAAGGCCGCCCGTGGCAAGGGCGGATTCGTCCGGGCCGAATGGTGGGAGGCCGCCGAGATCGCCGCCGCCGCCCACGTCCACACCGTCAAGAAGTACGGGCCGGACCGGGTGGCGGGCTTCTCGCCGATCCCGGCGATGTCGATGGTCAGCCATGCCGTCGGTGCCCGCTTCATCTCGCTGCTGGGCGGCTCCATGCTGTCGTTCTACGACTGGTACGCCGATCTTCCGGTGGCCTCCCCGCAGGTGTTCGGGGACCAGACCGACGTGCCCGAATCCGCCGACTGGTTCGACGCCGGGTACCTGATCATGTGGGGCTCCAACGTCCCGGTGACCCGAACCCCCGATGCGCATTACATGACCGAGGCGCGGTACCGCGGCCAGAAGGTGGTCGTGGTGTCCCCGGACTACGCGGACAACACCAAGTTCGCCGACGAGTGGCTGCCCGCCCGCCCCGGGACCGACGCCGCCCTGGCCATGGCGATGGGCCACGTGATGCTCAAGGAGTTCTTCGTCGAGAAGAACACCTCGTACTTCACCGAGTACGTCAAGAAGTACACCGACCTGCCCTACCTGATCACCCTGGTCGAACGCGACGGTCGGATGATCCCCGGAAAGTTCCTCACCGCAGCCGATCTCGGTGGCGAATACGCCGACGCCGAGGCCGCCGAATCCAAGACGGTGCTACTCGACAGTGACGGCATCCCGGTGGTGCCCAACGGTTCGTTGGGCCACCGGTTCACCGCATCGGGCGAGGGCCACTGGAACCTGGACCTGCAGGGTGTGGATCCGCTGCTGACCCTGTACGGCTGCGGCGACGACACCGCCGTCGTCGCACTGCCCCGATTCGACAGCGACCAGCCCGGCGTGCTGGAACGCGGTGTGCCGACCAAAACCGTTGCCGGGCACCGGGTGACCACGGTCTTCGACCTGATGCTCGCGCAGTACGGCGTCGGTCGCGACGGCTTGCCGGGAAGCTGGCCGTCCGGCTATGACGATGCCGCCGAGCCCTACACCCCGGCCTGGCAGGAGAAGATCACCGGCGTGCCAGCCCAGGCCGCCGAGCGTATCGCGCGTGAGTTCGCCGACAACGCCGAACGTTCCAAGGGCCGGTCGATGATCCTGATGGGCGCGGGCACCAACCACTGGTTTCACTCCGACCAGATCTACCGCTCCTTCCTCACCCTGGTCATGCTCACCGGCTGCCAGGGCGTCAACGGTGGCGGCTGGGCCCACTACGTGGGCCAGGAGAAGTGCCGGCCGGTAACCGGTTGGGCCACACTGGCCTATGGTCTGGACTGGCAGCGTCCGCCACGCCAGATGCAGGGCACCATCTTCTGGTATCTGACCACCGACCAGTGGCGGTATGACCCGTTCACTTCGGAGGTGATGGCCTCACCGCTGGCCGAGGGCCGGTTCGCCGGCCGCACCGTGGCGGACAGCATCGCGCTGGCCAGCCGGCTGGGCTGGATGCCGACCTATCCGACGTTCAACCGCAACCCGCTGGATCTGGCCGACGAGGCGGACCGGCTGGGCAAGGACGCCGCGGAATACGTTGTGGACGGCCTCAAGTCGGGACATCTGCAGTTCGCCTGTGAGGATCCCGACGCCCCGGAGAACTTCCCCCGATGCCTGACGGTGTGGCGGTCGAATCTGCTCGGATCCTCGGCCAAGGGCAACGAGTATTTCCTCAAGCACCTGCTGGGCACCGATTCCGCGGTGGCCGCGCTCGACGAGGACGGCATCAGGCCGCAAGAAGTGCGCTGGCGCGACGAGGCGCCGGTCGGCAAGCTGGATCTGTTGCTGTCCCTGGACTTCCGCAACACCAGCACCACGCTGTTCTCCGATATCCTGCTGCCGGCGGCCACCTGGTATGAGAAGCACGACCTGTCCAGTACCGACATGCACCCGTTCGTGCATGCGTTCTCGCCGGCCATCTCACCGCCCTGGGAAACCAAGACCGACTTCGAGGCGTTCCACCGGATCGCCCGCGGATTCTCCTGGCTGGCCGAGAAACATCTGGGTAAGCGCAAGGACATCGTGGCGACGCCGCTGCAACACGACAGCGCCGATGCGACCGCACAGCCCGGTGGACGGGTACTGGATTGGCGTGCAGGCGAATGTGAGCCCATCCCGGGCAAGACCATGCCCCGGCTGATCATGGTGGACCGCGACTATCCGGCGATCGCGGACAAGATGGCGGCACTGGGGCCGATGGTGGAAACCGTCGGGCTGACCACCAAGGGCGTCACCACCCACCCCGAGGCCGAGGTCGAGTACCTGCGCGGGGTGAACGGCACGGTGGTCAGCGGTGTGGCGGGCGGGCGCCCGTCGCTGGCCAAGGACACGCACGCCGCCGAGGCCATCCTGGCGTTGTCGGGCACCACCAACGGGCGCCTGGCCGTCGAGGGTTTCGAGGCGCTGGAACGTCGCACCGGGACCGAACTGGTGGACCTGGCCAAGGAGAATGAGGGCAAGCAAATCACCTTTGCCGACACCCAATCCCGTCCGGTTCCGGTCAACACCTCACCGGAATGGTCCGGCTCGGAGACCGGTGGGCGACGGTACTCACCGTTCACCATCAACACCGAGCGACTCAAGCCGTGGCACACCCTGACCGGCCGTCAGCACTTCTATCTGGATCACGACTGGATGAGTGAGCTCGGCGAGCAACTGCCCACCTTCCGGCCGCCGCTGGACATGACGGCGATGTTCAACGAGCCCGCCGTGGGCAGCAGCGGCGGGGATTCCACCGGCAGTTCCATCACGGTGCGGTATCTGACCCCGCACTCCAAGTGGTCGATCCACTCGGCCTACCAAGACAACCTGCACATGCTCACGTTGTCCCGCGGCGGTCAGTGCATCTGGATGTCGGATGTGGATGCCGCCAAGATCGGGGTCTCCGACAACGACTGGATCGAGTGCACCAACCGCAACGGCGTGGTGAACGCCCGGGCCATCGTCAGCCACCGGATGCCCGAGGGCCTGGTGTTCATGTACCACGCCCAGGACAAGGCCGTGGATGTGCCGCGCACCGAGAAGAACGGCAAACGCGGCGGTATCCACAATGCGCTGACCCGCATCATGATCAAACCCACCCATCTGATCGGCGGCTATGCGCAGCAGTCCTTCGCGCTGAACTACCACGGCCCCACCGGAAACCAACGCGACGAGGTCACCACGATTCGTCGCCGCTCGCAGGAAGTGGAGTACTAGACGCATGAGAGTCATGGCGCAACTCGCGATGGTGATGAACCTCGACAAGTGCATCGGCTGCCACACCTGCAGCGTCACCTGCAAGCAGGCCTGGACCAACCGCAGCGGTGTCGAGTACGTGTGGTTCAACAATGTGGAAACCCGTCCCGGACAGGGTTATCCACGCCAGTACCAGGACCAGGAAAAGTGGAAGGGCGGCTGGACGCTGAACAAGCGCGGCAAGCTGACCCTCAAGTCCGGCTCGCGGTTCAAGCGCCTGCTGAACATCTTCGCCAATCCCGACCTGCCCACCGTGTCCGATTACTACGACCCGTGGACGTATGACTACGAGAACCTGCTCGCGGCGCCGGCGATGGACACCACCCCGGTCGCCCGGCCCAAGTCGTTGATCACCGGTCGAGACACCAAGGTCACCTGGGGCGCGAACTGGGACGACGACCTCGGTGGCGGACCGGATCAGGTGGGACGGGATCCGCTGCTGGCCAAAATGGCTGAGGTCGAGGATATTTCAGCCAAGGTCAAGCTGGAGTTCGAGCAGACCTTCATGTTCTACCTGCCGCGCATCTGCGAGCACTGCCTCAACCCGGCGTGCGCCGCAGCGTGCCCGTCCGGCGCGATCTACAAGCGGTCCGAAGACGGCATCGTGCTGGTGGATCAGGACAAGTGCCGCGGCTGGCGACAATGCGTCACCGGCTGCCCGTACAAGAAGATCTACTTCAACCACAAGACCGGCAAGGCCGAGAAGTGCACATTCTGCTATCCCCGCGTGGAGGTCGGCATCCCCACGGTGTGCTCGGAGACCTGCGTGGGCCGGCTGCGCTACATCGGCGTGATGCTCTACGACGCGGACAAGGTACTCGAGGCCGCCTCGGTCGCCGATGACAAGGACCTCTACCCGTCCCAGCTCGGGGTGTTCCTCAACCCACACGATCCGCGGGTGGTCGCCGAGGCCGAGCGAGCCGGAATCTCCCCGGAATGGATTGAGGCGGCACAAAATTCACCGGTCTACCGGCTGATCGTGGATTACCAGGTGGCATTGCCCCTGCATCCGGAATACCGCACCATGCCGATGGTCTGGTACGTGCCCCCGCTGTCGCCGGTGGTCGACATCCTCAAGGAGACCGGTCACGACGGCGAGAACAAGAACAACCTGTTCGGCGCCATCGACACCCTGCGCATCCCGGTCGAATACCTCGCCGAGTTGTTCACCGCCGGTGAGGTGGGCCCGGTGCGGGCTTCGTTGCAACGGTTGGCCGCGATGCGCGCCTACATGCGCGCAGCCAATCTCGGCGAGGAGTTCGACGAGACCATCCCGGACTCGGTGCGTCTGAGCGGTGCGGAGATCGAATCGATGTACCGCCTGTTGGCGATCGCCAAGTATCAGGACCGCTACGTCATCCCCACCGGCGCAAGTTCCGACGCGCATCGTCTCGATGCGCTGGCCACCGGGTGCAGCCTGGACGGTGACGGCGGACCGGGTATGACGGCGCTCGACACCATGGCGGACAAGTTCCACCTGACGAACACCAACGACGCTGTGCCACAGGGCGGTCCGACCCGGGTCAACCTGCTCAACTGGGATGGCCGCAGCACAGACGGGTTGGTGCCGAGCAAATGAAACTCCTCACCCGCGCCCGCCGAACAGGTCTGGGCAGCAGCCTTTCGGAGCGTCAGCAACGTCTGGTGTGGCGCATCGCCGCGCTGCTGCTGGACTACCCGAGCACCGAGACTGCCGCATTGGCCGACCAACTCGGCGCTGCCGCAGCCGAACTTCCCGATTCGGCACGGCTGCCGCTGGTCGAGTTCCTGGGCCGCTTCGGCGACACCGATCAGATGCAACGCGCATCGGACTACGTCGAAACCTTCGACATGCGCCGACGCAGCAGCCTGCACCTGACCTACTACGCCTACGGGGATACCCGCAAACGAGGGATGGCGTTGCTGCGGTTCAAACACGCCTACCGGCAAGCGGGTATCCACGATCTGGGTGACGCCGAGTTGCCCGACTACCTACCCATGGTGCTCGAGTTCGCCGCAACGGTCGATCATGCCCAGGGTGAGCGGCTATTGGCCGAACACGTACCGGTGCTCGAGCTGTTGCGACTCTCGCTGCAGGACAACGGCTCCTACTACGCCGGTCTGCTGGCCGCGGTACTGACCACACTGCCACCGGTGAACAGCGCGGACCGGCGTCGCATTGCACAGTTGGCCGCCGAAGGTCCGCCCGACGAGGACGTCGGCCTCGACCCGTTCGCGATGGACCCGATGACGATGGACCCCTCAGGCCCGGGAGCTCGCCGATGAGTACGTTGCCGTTGAGTACCACGTTGTGGATGACCCTGCCCTACATCGCCTTCACCTCATTCATCCTCGGGCACATCTGGCGCTACCGCGCCGACCAGTTCGGTTGGACCACACGGTCTTCGCAGATCTACGAGAGCAGGCTGCTGCGGCTGGGCAGCCCACTGTTTCACTTCGGCATGCTCGGTGTTCTGGGCGGCCATGTGGTGGGACTGCTGATCCCGCAGACCTGGACCGCGGCCGTCGGTATCTCCGAGCACACCTATCACCTGATGTCGGTCAGCATGGGGTCGGTTGCCGGAATCGCTGTGCTGGCCGGCGCGGGCATTCTGCTGTATCGCCGGATCACCGTCCCGGAGGTGCGCGGCGCTACCACGGTCAACGACAAGCTGATGTATCTGCTCTTGGTAGGTGCGCTGCTCACCGGGATGCTGAACACGCTGACCAATGTGTTCTCGGTCTACAACTATCGGGACACGGTCTCGCCGTGGTTCCGCAGCCTGTTCACCCTGAATCCGGCACCGGAGCTGATGGCCGAGACGCCGTGGACGTTCCAGGCGCATGTCCTGATTGTCGTTGCGTTGCTGGGATTCTGGCCGTACACCCGGTTGGTACACATGTTCAGCGCGCCGATCGGATACCTGGTTCGTCCGTACGTGATCTACCGCAGCCGCGACCCACAGCGGGCGGGCAAGAACCGGTACGCCAAGGCATGGGTCACACCGGCTGCCCCGCCGCCGCGCAACCGCTGGGTCTGAGGCCGGTAAAACCTTTTCTCACAGGGCAAGTCAACTCTTGGTGAGCGGATATTCACGGCCGGGACACGACACGCAGCACCCGCGCAACAAAGCATTTCTAGGTTTGCACCGTGCTCCGTTCACGAACCATCACGCACTGGGACCCTGAAGACATCGACGCCTGGGAGGCCGGAAACAAATACGTCGCACGGCGCAATCTGATCTGGTCGGTGATCGCCGAGCATGTCGGATTCTCGGTGTGGACGCTGTGGTCGGTCATGGTGCTGTTCATGCCCGAGGAGATCTACGGGTTCTCGGCCGGGGACAAGTTCCTGCTGGGCGCCACTGCCACCCTGGTGGGCGGCTGCCTGCGGATTCCCTACACCTTGGCCACCTCAACTTTCGGTGGCCGCAACTGGACGGTGTTCTCCGCGTTCGTGCTGTTGATCCCCACGCTGGGAACCATGTGGCTGCTGGCCAATCCGGGTCTGCCCTTGTGGCCGTATCTGCTGTGCGCCGCACTGGCCGGCTTCGGCGGCGGCAACTTCGCCTCCTCGATGACCAACATCAACGCCTTCTACCCGCAACGGCTCAAGGGCTGGGCCCTGGGACTCAACGCCGGTGGCGGCAACATCGGGGTACCCGTCGTGCAGCTGGTCGGCCTGCTGGTGATCGCCACCGCGGGCAACCGCTCCCCGTACTGGGTGTGCGCGGTCTACCTGGTGGCACTGGCGGTGGCCGGTATCGGTGCGGCGCTCTACATGGACAACCTCGAACAGCATCAGATCAACACCAGGGCCATGCGCGACATCCTGTGGGTCCGCGACACCTGGGTGATCGCACTGCTCTACATCGGCACCTTCGGATCCTTCATCGGGTTCTCCTTTGCCTTCGGTCAGGTGCTGCAGATCAACTTCGCCGCAGGCGGGCAGACCGCCGGCGAAGCCGCCCTGCACGCCGCCCAGATCGCTTTCATCGGACCACTACTCGGTTCGGTGGCCCGGGTGTACGGCGGCAAGCTCGCCGACCGCGTCGGCGGCGGGCGGGTCACCGTCGTCGCCTTCGCCGGCATGATCCTGGCCGGGACGCTGCTGATCGCCGTCTCCTCGTATCACGACCGCACCGGTGGCGCCGTCGGCACCGGCACCATGACCGGTTTCGTGGTGGGATTCGTCGCGCTGTTCGTCCTGTCCGGGATCGGCAACGGGTCGGTGTACAAGATGATTCCGTCGATCTTCGATGCGCGCAGCCGCTCCATCGTGGGCAGCGAGGCCGACAAGCAGCAGTGGTCGCGGGCCATGGCCGGTGCGCTGATCGGGTTCGCCGGCGCGATCGGCGCCCTGGGCGGGGTGGGCATCAACCTGGCCCTGCGGCAGTCCTACCTGACCAGCGGATCGGCCACGGCCGCGTTCTGGATCTTCGTGGCGTTCTATCTGGTTGCCATGGCCTTGACCTGGTTCCGCTACGTGCGCACCCCGGTGGCGCGCACACCCTCGATCGTCACCGACGCCGTCCGGGTCTGATTACCGGCTGCTACCGGGCCGGCAGCTCGAAGTGCTGGTAGTCCTTCGGGCTGCGCCAGTGCCCACCCCAGGTCCAGCCGCGGTCGGTGAACACCCGCACCACCGGGTGGCCGTCGCGCAGCATCGCCGGGTCATCGAGCGTGCGATCCAGATACGGGCCGGCGTTGTGCGGCTCGTAGTCGCCGCTGCTCGGGATGTACGGGTTGACCAACGGATTGATGTCGATCGCCCGTCCGTAGGCGTGGTGCGACCAGTTTCCGGAACCCGGGATGTCGCGGCAGTTGAACGCCGAGGTGTTGTTGTCGGCCATGGACAGCTCATCGGAGGCGCCCGGGTAGTGCGCGGGGCTGCGCATCCGTTCGATCGGATACCGCAGTCGCAGTAGTTCGGCGAAGATCGCCAGCACGTCGTCGGCCAACTCGCGGTGCACGATCAACTCGCCGCGGCGCTCTTGCCCGTCATAACCGAGGTAGTCGATCGTCAGCCGGCGCAGATCGGCCGCGCCGAGCGGGCAGCCGGACCGCCAGGTCGCACCCAGCTCAGCTTGGGTCACCTCGGTGACCCGGGCGACCGGCGGTGCGGTGGTCGTCGGCGCCGACGGGGGTGGCGCTGCCGTCGTCGTCGCGGTGGTTGCCGGGTCCGGGGCCGCCGTCGACGTCGGGTTCGCGTCGGTCTGCGGCCCGGGGTCCACCGGGCTGCTGCAGGCGACGACGAGGACGGCCAGCACCGGCAGCACGACCCGACGCGCAGCACTGACGCGACCCGAGACCGGCATGGCCCCCATCATCCCGGACGGCTCTCACCAAACCGCCGATACCGGGGTGCGCAGCTTCATAGAGTGGGCGCCATGAAATCGAAAGCGGCAATTCTCTTCGAGTACGGCGGTAACTGGACGGTCGAGGAGATCGACCTCGACCCGCCGCAGGACGGGGAAGTACTGGTGTCCTGGGAGGCCACCGGCCTGTGCCACTCCGACGAGCATGTGCGGACCGGGGACCTGGCCGCGCCGCTGCCGATCATCGGCGGACACGAAGGCGCCGGCATCGTTCAGGAGGTCGGCCCCGGCGTCCAAGGTCTCAAACCGGGCGATCATGTGGTCGCCTCGTTCCTGCCGGCCTGCGGCCGCTGCCGGTTCTGCTCCACCGGGCACCAGAACCTGTGCGATCTGGGCGCGCTGATCATGGCCGGTACCCAGGTCGACGGCACCTACCGGCGCCGGTTCCGCAACCAGGACCTCGGTGTGATGGCGTTCGTCGGTACGTTCTCGCAGTACGGGACGGTGCCGGAGGCCTCGGTGGTCAAGATCGACGACGACATCCCGCTGGCCCGGGCGTGTCTGCTCGGCTGCGGTATCACCACCGGCTGGGGTTCGGCGGTGAACACCGCCGACGTCCGACCCGGCGACACCGTCGTCATCATCGGTCTGGGCGGCATCGGCTGCGGCGCGGTGCAGGGTGCCCGGTTGGCCGGCGCCAAGCACATCGTCGTCGTCGAACTGGTGGAAGCCAAGCGCCAGCAGGCAATTCAGTTCGGGGCGACGCACTTTGTCACGTCGATGGCCGAGGCCACCGCGCTGGTCGCCGATCTGACCCGGGGCGTGATGGCCGATTCGGCGATCCTGACCGTCGGCCTGCTCGAGGGCTACATGGTCGACGAGGCCGCCAACATCATCCGCAAGGGCGGCGCGGTGGTGATGACCGCGATCGCCGGCATGACCGACATGTCACCGACGCTGAACATGTGCATGTTCACCCTGTTCCAGAAGCGACTGTTGGGCAGCCTGTACGGCGAGGCCAACCCGCGCGCCGACATCCCGCGGTTGCTGAACCTGTACCGCGAGGGCCAACTGCTGCTCGACGAGACGGTGACGCATGAGTACAAGCTGGCCGAGGTCAACGAGGGCTACGAGGACATGCGCGCCGGCCGCAACATCCGCGGCGTGGTACTGCACGACCACTGAGGTCCAAACGCCGAAAGCCGCCGCAGCACACCGGGTTCCGGTGCTGCGGCGGCTTTCGACGTGGTGGGTTAGAGCCGCTCGATGATCGTGACGTTGGCGGTGCCGCCGCCCTCGCACATGGTCTGCAGACCGTAGCGACCGCCGGTGCGCTCCAAGGTGTTGAGCATCGTGGTGAACAGCTTGGCGCCGGTCGCACCCAGCGGGTGGCCCAGCGCGATCGCGCCACCGGACGGGTTGACCTTGGCCGGGTCGGCCCCGGTTTCCTTGAGCCAGGCCAGCACCACCGGTGCGAACGCTTCGTTGATCTCGACGGTGTCGATGTCGTCGATGCTCAGCCCGGTCTTGTCCAGGGCGTAACGGGTGGCCGGGATCGGACCGGTGAGCATCAACACCGGATCGGCGCCGCGGGTGCTGATGTGGTGGATCCGGGCGCGCGGCTTCAGACCGTGTTCCTTGACTGCCTTCTCGGAGGCGAGCAGCACCGCGCTGGCGCCGTCGGAGATCTGGCTGGCCATCGCCGCGGTGATCCGTCCGCCGTCACTGAGCGGCTTGAGTCCGGCCATCTTCTCCAGCGAGGACTCGCGCGGGCCCTCGTCGATGCGGAACGGCCCGCTCTCGGTCTCGACGGCCAGGATCTCGTTGTCGAAGTGACCCGCGCGGATCGCCGCGAACGCCTTTTCATGGCTGTTCAGCGAGAACTCCTCCATCACCTCACGGGTCAGGCCCCACTTCTCGGCGATCAGCTCCGAACCACGGAACTGCGAGACCTCCTGATCGCCGTAGCGATGCAGCCAGCCCTTGGACTCGTTGGTCGGCGAGGTGAAACCGAACTGGGTACCGACGGTCATCGCCGAGCTGATCGGGATCTGGCTCATGTTCTGCATACCGCCGGCCACGATCAGGTCAGCGGTGCCCGACATGACCGCCTGCGCGCCGAACGAGATCGCCTGCTGGCTGGAGCCGCACTGCCGGTCGACGGTGACACCGGGAACTTCCTCCGGGAAGCCGGCCGCCAGCCAGGACAGCCGGGCAATGTTGCCGGCCTGCCCGCCGATGGTGTCCAGGCAGCCGGCGACGACGTCGTCGATCGCAGCCGGGTCGACGTCGACGCGGTCGAACAGGCCGCGCCAGATCAGGGCGCCCAGGTCCACCGGGTGCACACCGGAAAGCGAGCCGCCGCGCTTACCTACCGCGGTGCGTACGGCATCGATGACATACGCCTCTGCCATGGTCAATCTCCTTGTTCGTCAGTATCTTTCGATGCGTTGGTGATTCCGCCAAGAACAATGGCGAGGTACTGGGCGCCGACCTGCTCGGCGGTCAGCGGGCCGCCCGGCTGATACCAGCGCACCGACACCCAGGTGGTGTCGCGGATGAACCGGTAGACCAGGTCGACGTCGAGGTCGGGCCGAAAGCAGCCCTGCGCGATGCCCTGGTCGATCACGTCGACCCACATCTTGCGCTGTTCCCGGTTGCGGGCCTCCACGTAGTCGAACCGGGGCTGCGACGAGAGTCGCTTGGCTTCGTCCTGATAGATCACCACCTGCGCGTGGTGGTTTTCGATCGCCTCGAACGACGCCATGAACAGGCCCTTGAGCCGGGCCAGCGGATCGGGCTCGGTGTCGATGATCTGTTGATAGCGATCGAAGAGCCAGTCCAGGAAGCCGCGCAGCACCTCGTCGACCATCTCTTCCTTGGACGAGAAGTGGTGGTAGAGGCTGCCGGACAGGATGCCGGCGGCGTCGGCGATGTCCCGGACGGTGGTCGCACGCAAGCCGCGTTCGGCGAACATGCTGGCGGCGAGCTGCAACAGCTCGTCGCGCCTGCTCGCTGGTGACGCGGCCGGGGGCACCATGACATGCAGCTTATCAACCAAGCGCTTGCTAGGTCACGGTTGGGCGTGTCAGCGGTACCCGTGCGTGCTGCGGTAGGCCGAGCAGTGCTCGGGCAGTGTGCGCTCAGCCGAGCGGTCGGCGCGCGAGCGCGACAGGTTGAACTCGTACCACGCGTCGGTGCCGGCGGCACCGCCGTTGATGCAGCTGCGCACCTGCTCAGGCAGTCGGTGCAGCACCGGGTCGACGTCGGCCGACAACCGGGACAGGTATTCGGCGTCGAGTTGACCGGTCTGCTCGAAACGATCGATGTTCCGTTCGGCGATGATCCGCTCCGGGTTCAGCGCAGCCAAGCCGAGCAGCGCCAGGACCCCGGCCACCAGGACCGCGCGCGGCAACCACCGCCCGGTCATCCGGATACCGGCCAGCGCGATCAGCACGAAGACCACACCGAGCCACACCTCGACGGTGATCACCATGATCCGGTCGGAGGTGAAGCCGTACGCCTGTTGGTACAGCCACATCCGGTGAATCGCCGAGATCACCACGACCACCGAAGTGCCGCACAGGATTCCGACCAGGATGCGCAGTATGCGGCGGTCGGCGGCGGTCTGCCGGGCGGCCACCCGGACGACGACCGCGATCACCAGCAGGGTCAGCGCAGAGACCCACAGCAGCTGCCAGAACCCCTGCCGGGCGTATTCGGCGTAGGTCAGGCCCTCGGTCTCGAGCACATGGGTGTGCCCGCCGAACAGCACCGTGGCCTGCACCGCCACGAACGCGACGAACAACGCGTCGAGCACGCCGAGGGGCAGCAGCCATTCCCAGCGCCGCACCGGTCGCATCGGCGCCGGCGCCAGCTTGTCCAGTCGAGGGGCGAAGCGCAGTAGGTAGGCGCCGCTGAGGATGAACATCACCACGATGCCGAACACCACGGTCCGCGCGACGATCTCACCACCATCGACCGCGGGCACCAGATTGCCCAACAGGTGCGCGAACGCCGGATCGGCGGTTGCGAACAAGCCGCCGAACACCAGCACCAACACCAACGTGATCCCGGCGACCGCCAGCACCCGTTCCAGACTCGGCAACCCGTCGCGTCTCGGCAAGGCGCCCTGCCCGCCGCGGCGCACCCAGCCCAGCACCCGGCCCGGAGACAGCCACGGCACGAACGGACCCAGGAAGATCGCGGTCCAGGTGCGACCGCCGACCAGCGTGCACCAGCCCAAGATCCAGGCCGCCATCAGGCAATAGACCGCCAACCATTCCGCAGCCAGCACCGCGGGCACCGTGAGCAAAGACAGGGTCAGCGCGATTCCGAGCCCTTCCCAGCGGGTCGGCCGTCGTCCCGCGGTGCCGTACACCACCGCGAAGACCAAGACACCCACGATGGGATAGCCGATGCTCAGCACCGTGACGCGCCAGATGGCGGTGCCGATCAGACCGCACGCCAGGGCCAGCAGCAGCACCTGGCGCGGGGCGGCCGCGACCGGGTTCAGCGGCCACAGTCGGCGCGGCCAGATGCTCCAGCCCGGTTCGCCCTGGCGCGGCAGCAGTGGCCCATGCAACGGCGGCACGACCATGGTTGGGGCGCCGGCAGGCGGCGGCGCGCCGGCGCTCACCGGAAACCCTCCTTGCTGCGCGTCACCCGTCCAACCCTAAGGGTGGTTCAGCACCCCGACGAGCAGCAATTGCGACGGTGCGATCAGGCGCGCTGACTGGAGACCGAGATGACCTCGCCGGTCAGATAGCTGGAGTAGTCACTGGCCAGGAATGCGATGGTGGCTGCGACTTCCCACGGTTCGGCGGCCCGGCCGAACGCCTCGTCACCGGCCAACCGGTCCAGCAGATCCGCCGACGACGTCTTCTCCAGGAACTTGTGCCGCGCGATGCTCGGCGAGACCGCGTTGATCCGCACGCCGTACTCGACGGCCTCGATGGCACTGCACCGGGTCAGCGCCATCACACCGGCCTTGGCCGCTGCGTAGTGCGACTGGGAATGCTGTGCGCGCCAACCCAAGACGCTGGCGTTGTTGACGATCACACCGCCGTGGTCGACGTCGCGGAAGTAGCGCAGGGCCGCGCGGGTGGCCCGCAGCACCGAGGTCAACGTGACGTTGAGGACACGGTCCCACTCGTCGTCGGTCATGTCGATCACCGGGGTCTGCCCGCCCAGCCCGGCGTTGTTGACCAGGACATCGAGTCGGCCGGCCTTGGCCACCGTCTCGGTGATCAACGCGTCGACAGCCTCGGTGGAGGTCACATCGCACACCACCGACTGCACCCGGCCCAGACCCAGGGCGGCCAGTTCATCGCGAGTCTCGCCCAGCCGGCGTTCGTGATAATCGGACACCACGACGTCGGCGCCTTCGAGCAGCGCGCGACGCGCCGTCGACGATCCGATGCCGGTGCCCGCGGCGGCGGTGACCAGGACGACCTTGCCCTTCAGCAGGCCGTGTCCGGCGATTTCCTCGGGCGCTACCGAAAGGTCGGTCACAGTTCTCTCCTCTTCGGGCAAACGCTCATCAGCCCTTGGCTTCTCGGGGTAGGCCGAGCACCCGCTCGGCGAGGACGTTGCGCTGGATCTCGTTGGAACCGCCGTAGATGGTGTCCGACCGGGAGAACAGGTACAGCCGCTGCCACTCGTCATAGTCGGTGGTGTCCGGGGTCTGGCCGGGCGCAGTCAACACCAAGCCGTCCTTGCCGGCGATGTCCATCGCCAGCTCGCCCAGGTCACGATGCCAGTTGGCCCACAACAACTTCGAGATGTTGTCCTGACCGGGCCGCTCGACGTCCATGGTGGCCAACGCATACGACCGCATCGCCCGCAGCCCGACCCAGGCCCGGGTAAGTCGCTCCCGGATCAGCGGGTCGTCGATCCGGCCGTTGCCGCGAGCCAACTCCACGATCCCGGAAAGCTCACGCGCATAACGGATCTGCTGACCCAGCGTGGACACTCCGCGCTCGAAGGTCAAGGTGCCCATCGCGACCCGCCACCCGTCGCCGGGTTCACCAACCACCAACGACGCGTCGGTGACCGCGTCGTCGAAGAACACCTCGTTGAACTCGGAGTCGCCGGTCAACTGCACGATGGGCCGGATCTGCACGCCCGGCTGCTGCAGCGGCACCAACAGGTAGGACAGTCCCGCGTGCCGCTTGGAGCCTTTCTCGGTGCGGGCCACCACGAAGCACCACTGCGCCCAGTGCGCCAGCGAGGTCCACACCTTCTGGCCGTTGATCCGCCACTGATCACCGTCGAGTTCGGCGGTGGTCGCGACGTTGGCCAGGTCACTGCCGGCGTTCGGCTCGGAGTAGCCCTGGCACCACAGTTCGGTGACGTCGAGGATCCGGGGCAGGAAGCGCTGCTGCTGTTCGGGGGTGCCGAACGCGATCAGGGTGGGCCCGAGCAGTTCCTCACCGAAGTGGTTGACCTTGTCCGGGGCGTTGGCGCGGGCGTATTCCTCGTAGAACGCCACCCGGTGCGCGACCGACAATCCCCGACCGCCGTGCTCGACCGGCCAGCCCAGACAGGTCAGTCCGGCCGCGGCCAGATGCTGATTCCACGCCAGCCGCTCTTCGAATGCCTCATGCTCACGACCGGGGCCGCCCAGGCCCTTGAGCGCTGCAAATTCGCCGACCAGGTTGTCGGCCAGCCACTCGCGGACCTCCGCCCGGAACTTCTGGACCTCCTGCATCCCTGTAGGCTAACCTACCAAGCACTTGCTTTGTTAGGCCGGGCGGCGAGAATCTGAGGAGCATCGATGAGCAGTCCCGCCGGGCAGCGTCCCGACGATCTGGGAACCACCCCGGCGGTACTGGACTGGATCGCCCGGGCACTGCCCGACCACCCGGCCGTGATCACGCCCGATCGAACGCTGACCTACAGCGAATTGCGCGATCAGGTGCGACAGGCGGCTGCGGCGATGGTGTCCCTCGGCATCCAAGCCGGTGACCGGGTGGCGATCTGGGCGCCGAACACCTGGCACTGGGTGGTGGCCTGTCTGGCCACGCACTGGGCCGGCGCCGTCGTCGTACCGCTGAACACGCGCTACACCGCCAGCGAGGCCGCCGACATCCTGGCCCGCACCCAGGCGCCGCTGCTGATCGGGATGGGCCGCTTCCTCGGTGCCGACCGGGTGGCCGAACTCGATCGCGCGACGCTGCCCGCGCTGCGCAAGGTGGTGCGCATCGGAATCGAGGCCGACGACGGCGACTGGGACGACTTCGTCGCGCGCGGTGCGGATCCGGAGGCGCAGCAGAGCGCCGACGCCCGCGCAGCAGCCGTCGCACCCGACGACGTGTCCGACATCCTGTTCACCTCCGGCACCACCGGCCGCAGCAAGGGCGTGCTGTGCGCGCACCGGCAGTCGCTGGCCGGGTCGGCGGCCTGGGCGGCTTGCGGCGAGGTGCGCAGCACCGACCGCTACCTGTGCATCAACCCGTTCTTCCACAACTTCGGCTACAAGGCCGGCATCCTGGCCTGTCTGCAGACCGGGGCGACGCTGATCCCGATGCTGACCTTCGACCCGGAAGCCGCGATGGCCGCCGTGCAGGAACACCATGCCACCGTGCTGCCCGGACCGCCCACCATCTATCAGACCCTGCTGGATCATCCTCGGCGCGCCGAATACGTTTTGAGCTCTTTGCGTTTCGCGGTTACCGGGGCCGCGGTGGTACCGGTGGTGTTGATCGAACGCATGCAGTCCGAACTGGACATCGACATCGTGCTGACCGCGTACGGACTGACCGAGGCGACCGGGTTCGGCACGATGTGCCGATCCGACGACGACGCCGTCACGGTGGCCACCACCTGCGGCCGGCCGATCGCGGATTTCGAGTTGCGGATCGACGCCCCGGTCGCCGGTGAGGCCGGCGAGGTGCTGCTGCGCGGTTCCTGTGTGATGCTGGGCTATCTCGACGATCCCGAGGCCACCGCCGCGACGATCGACGACGACGGCTGGTTGCACACCGGTGACATCGGAACCCTGGATGCCGCAGGCAATTTGCGGATCACCGATCGGCTCAAGGACATGTACATCTGCGGCGGATTCAACGTGTATCCCGCCGAGATTGAACAGGTGCTGGCCCGCCTGCCCGGCGTGGCCGAGGCTGCCGTGATCGGCGTCCCCGACGAACGGCTCGGTGAGGTGGGTAAGGCGTTCGTCGTCCGACTGCCCGATGCCGACCTCGACGAGGCCGCGGTGATCGCGTTCACCCGCGAGCATCTGGCCAACTTCAAGACTCCCCGCTCGGTGGAGTTCCTGGACGTACTGCCGCGCAATCCCGGCGGCAAGGTCGTCAAACCACAGTTAAGGGAAAGGGTCTGATGGACCTCGACTTCGACGAATCCACCGAGGAATTCCGCGCCGAGGTGCGCGAGTTCCTGGCCGCGCACCGCGACGACTTCCCCACTGAGTCCTACGACAATGCGGTGGGTTTCGAACAGCACCGCCGCTGGGACAAGGTGCTCTACGACGCCGGCCTGTCGGTGATCAGCTGGCCCAAGGAATACGGCGGCCGCGACGCCTCGCTGCTGCAGTGGATCGCCTTCGAAGAGGAGTACTTCCACGCCGGCGCCCCGGGGCGGGCCAGCGCCAACGGCACCTCGATGCTGGCGCCGACGCTGTTCGCGCACGGCACCACCGAACAGCTCGCCCGGATCCTGCCCAAAATGGCCAGCGGTGAACAGATCTGGGCGCAGGCCTGGTCCGAGCCGGAGTCCGGCAGCGACCTGGCCTCGCTGCGCTCCACCGCGACCAAGGTGGACGGCGGCTGGCAGCTCAACGGTCAGAAGATCTGGAGTTCGCGGGCCCCGTTCGGGGACATGGCCTTCGGGCTGTTCCGGTCCGACCCGGAGTCGCAGCGCCACAATGGTCTGACGTACTTCATGTTCGACTTGAAGGCCGATGGCATCACGGTGCGGCCAATTGCCCAACTCGGTGGGGACACCGGCTTCGGGGAGATCTTCCTCGATGACGTGTTCGTCCCCGATCAGGATGTGATCGGCACGCCGAATGAGGGCTGGCGCGCGGCGATGAGCACGTCGAGCAATGAGCGCGGCATGTCGCTGCGCAGCCCGGCCCGGTTCACCTCGGCCGCCGAGAAACTGGTGGCACTGTGGAAGAACCAGCCCGACACCACCGTTCGGGCCGAGTTCGCCGATCGGGTGGTCGACGCCTGGATCAAGGCGCAGGCCTACCGCTTGCAGACCTTCGGCACCGTGACCCGGCTGGCGGGCGGCGGCGAGCTGGGCGCTGAGTCGTCGGTGACCAAGGTGTTCTGGTCGGATCTGGACGTCGCGATCCATCAGACCGCACTGGATCTGCGCGGCGCGGATGCCGAACTGACCGATGCCTGGACCGAGGGCTATCTGTTCGCCCTCGGCGGGCCGATCTACGCCGGCACCAACGAGATTCAGCGCAACATCATCGCCGAGCGGCTGCTGGGCCTGCCCCGCGAACCCAAGGGGACCAAGTGAACTTCGAGATCGACGAACAGCAGCGCGACTTCGCCGCCAGCATCGACGCGGCGCTGGGCGCCGCCGACGTGCCCGCCGCGGTGCGGGCCTGGGCCGACGGCGACACCGCACCGGGCCGCAAGATCTGGGGCACACTGACCGACCTCGGCGTCACCGCGCTGGCGGTCGCCGAAGAGCACGACGGGATCGGTGCGCACCCGGTCGATCTGGTGGTGGCCTGTGAGCGATTGGGCTACTGGGGTGTACCCGGTCCGATCACCGAATCTGTCGCGGTGGCACCGATTCTGCTGGCGTCGGACGCCGAACGCAGCGCCGCGCTGGCGGCCGGCGAGCTGATCGTGACGGTCGCCGCCGGGGCCTGGCAGCCGCGCGCGGTCAACGCCGACTTCGCCGGTCTGGTGCTGCTGACCGCAGCCGGGCAGGTGCACGAAGCGGACGCGGGAGCTCGACACGAATCGATCGACCCCAGCCGAACCATGTTCGACGTCAGCGCGTCCGGACCGGCCTGGGACGCCGACGTGGACCGCGCCGCGGACTTCGGTGCGTTGGTCACCGCCGCGCAGCTGGTCGGCGCCGGGCAGGCGATGTTGGATGCTGCGGTCGACTACGCCAAGCAACGCACCCAATTCGGCCGGGTGATCGGCTCGTATCAGGCCATCAAGCACAAGCTCGCCGACGTGCACATCGCGCTCGAGTTGGCCCGGCCACTGGTGTACGGGGCCGCGATCAGCCTGGCCGGCGGATCGGCCGAGGCCGGTCGTGATGTGAGTGCGGCCAAGGTGGCGGCCGCCGAAGCCGGCCTGCTGGCCGCCCGGTCCTCGCTGCAGACCCACGGTGCGATCGGCTTCACCCAGGAACACGATCTGGGTCTGCTGCTACTGCGCGCGCAGGCGTTGCGCTCGGCCTGGGGCGATCCGCGAACACACCGGCGCCGGGTATTGGAGGCACTGTAGATGTCCGAGGAACGCACCCTGCTGATCCAGACCGTCCGCGACCTGGTCAACAAGCACGCCGGGCCCGAAGCGGTCCGTGCTGCGGTCGAGACCGAGCGCGGTTACGACGCCAAACTGTGGACCCTGCTGTGCGAGCAGGTGGGGGTGGCTGCGCTGCTGGTGCCCGAGGAATTCGGCGGCGCCGGCGGCGAACTCGCGGATGCCGCGGCAGTTTTCACCGAGTTGGGCCGGGCCTTGGTGCCCAGCCCGCTGCTCGGGACCACGCTGGCCGAGCTGGCCTTGCTGGCCGCCGATGAACCCGACGGCGACACCCTGGAGCAGCTGGCCGCCGGGGCGGCGATCGGTGCGGTGGTCTTCGATCCCGGGTTCGTGGTCCATGGGGACGTTGCCGACGTCGTCGTGGGCGTCGACGACGGGGCCCTGACCCGTTGGACCGAGTTCAGTGCCGAGGCACTGACCACCATGGACACCACCCGGCGGCTGGCCCGGCTGGAACCCCAGGCCGTCGAACCGCTGGCCGCCGACCCGGGCCTGGCCGACACCGCCGCGCTGCTGCTGGCCGCCGAGCAGGTCGGGGCCGCTGGCCGCTGCTTGGAGCTGACCGTCGAGTACAGCAAGGAACGCGTGCAGTTCGGCCGGCCGATCGGCAGCTTCCAGGCGCTCAAGCATCGGATGGCCGACCTGTACGTGAAGGTGCAGACCGCCGACGCCGTCGTCGCCGAGGCGATCGCCGATCCGTCGCCGACCTCGGCCGCGCTGGCGCACGTGGTGGCGACCGAGGCGTTCCTCGACGTCGCGGCCGAGGCGATTCAGATCCACGGCGGTATCGCGATCACCGCCGAATGCGATGTGCAGCTCTATTTCAAGCGCGCACACGGTTGCGCCCAGCTGCTGGGCCAGCCCGCCGAGCAGCTGCGCCGGTTGGAGTCGGTGGCGCTCTCCGTGGTGGGCGAGCAGCTCTGAATCGCATCCGGCCAGCCCGGCCGGGGAGCGAAGTAGGCTCGGAACCATGAAGACCGCGTTGCGTGCTGGGATCCCGCCGTTCTACGTGATGGACGTCTGGTTGGCGGCCGCCGAGCGGCAGCGCAGCCACGGCGACCTGGTGAACCTGTCGGCCGGTCAACCCAGTGTGGGCGCACCCGAGCCGGTGCGCGCGGCCGCGGCCGCCGCGATCGAGGCCAATCAGTTGGGCTACACGGTGGCCTTGGGTATCCCCGAGCTGCGTTCGGCGATTGCGGCGTCCTACGCCGAGAAGCACGGCCTGGACGTCGATCTCGACGACGTCATCCTCACGACCGGGTCGTCCGGCGGATTCCTGTTGACCTTCCTGGCCGCGTTCGATGTCGGCGACCGGGTGGCGATCGCCAGCCCGGGTTACCCGTGTTACCGCAACATCCTGTCCGCACTCGGGTGCGAGGTGGTCGAGTTGCCGTGCGGGCCGGACACCCGTTACCAACCCACCCGGGAGATGTTCGCCGAGGCGCACGCCGCGGCGCCGCTGGCCGGGGTGATCGTCGCCAGCCCGGCCAATCCGACCGGCACCGTGATCGCGCCGGAGGAGTTGGCCGCCATCGCGGCCTGGTGCGACGAGACCGGGGTCCGGTTGGTCAGCGACGAGGTGTACCACGGCTTGGTGTATCCCGGTGCGCCGCAAACCAGTTGCGCGTGGAGCACATCGCGCAACGCCGTGGTGGTGAACAGCTTCTCGAAGTATTTCGCGATGACCGGGTGGCGGCTGGGTTGGCTGTTGGTGCCCAAATCGTTGCAGCGCGCGGTGGACTGTCTGACCGGCAACTTCACCATCTGCCCGCCGGTGCTGTCGCAGTACGCGGCGGTGTCGGCGTTCACCCCGGCGTCGATCGCCGAGGCCGAGGGGCACCTGCAGCACTACGGCGCCAACCGCGAACGGCTGCTGAATGGGTTGCGCGACATCGGTATCGACCGGTTGGCGCCCACCGACGGTGCGTTCTACGTGTATGCCGATGTCTCGGATCACACCGGCGACTCGCTGGCGTTCTGCGAAAAATTGTTGGCCGACACCGGTGTTGCGATCGCACCCGGCATCGACTTCGACACCGCGCGGGGTTCGTCGTTCGTGCGGCTGTCGTTCGCCGGGCCCAGCGCCGACATCGACGAGGCGCTGAGCCGGATCGGCGGCTGGCTGCGCTGACTACCTGGCGTCGAGGTGCCGCGCCCGGTCGGCGGCGTCGATGGTGGCCAGGTCGATGTCCGCGGTCTCGCGGGCAAAGGCCAGCGCCACCAGGGTGATCATGCAAGCTCCGGCGAGGTAGAGCGCGATCGGCACCGACGAGTGGTAGATGTCGAGCAGCTTCACCGCGATCAACGGGGCCATCGAGCCGGCCACGATGGCAGTGACCTGGTACCCCAGTGACACCCCGGAATAGCGCATCCGGGTCGGGAACATCTCGGCCATCAGCGCAGGCTGCGGTGCGTACATCAGCGCGTGGAACACCAGGCCGAGGACGATCGCCAGCATGATCACGAAGTAGTGCTTGGAGTCCATCATCGGGAAGGCGAAGAACCCCCAGCTGGCGGTTCCCAGCACACCGGCCAGGTATACCGGACGTCGGCCGAACCGGTCAGAGGCGTGGCCCACCAATGGAATTGCGATCAGGTGCACGGCGTGGGCGGCCAACATGTACAGCAGGATGTTGGCGGTACTGACCTCGGCGACCACCTTCAGATAGGTGATCGAGAAGGTGACCACCAGGTAGTACATGATGTTCTCGGCGAACCGCAGCCCCATCGCGGTGAACACGCCGCGCGGGTAGCGGCGCAGCACCTCGACCACGTTCAGCGACGACTTGGCCAGCTGTGCGGCCTCCTGCTGGGCCTCGACGAAGATCGGCGCGTCGCTGACCTTGGTCCGGATGTAGTAGCCGATCAGCACCACCACGGCCGAGAGCCAGAACGCAATGCGCCAGCCCCAGCTCAGGAACGCCGATTCCGGCAGCGCCCAGGTCAGCACCAACAGCACGACGGTGGCCAGCATGTTGCCGACCGGCACGCCGGCCTGCGGCCAGCTGGCCCAGAAGCCGCGGCTGTGGTTGGGGCTGTGTTCGGCGACCAGCAGCACCGCCCCGCCCCATTCGCCGCCAACCGCGAAGCCCTGCGCGAATCGCAACAGCACCAGCAATGCCGGTGCCCAGTAACCGATTTGACCGAAGGTGGGCAGACACCCCATCAGGAAGGTGGCCGCGCCGACCAGCAGGATGGAGAACTGCAGCAGTTTCTTGCGGCCGTACTTGTCGCCGAAGTGCCCGAACACCACCCCGCCGAGCGGGCGGGCCAGGAACCCGACCGCGTAGGTGAGGAAGGCGTAGAAGATCGCGTCCAGGGCGTCGCCGCCCTGGGCGAAGAAGATCTTGTTGAACACCAGGGTGGCGGCGGTGCCGTAGAGGAAGAACTCGTACCACTCGACGACGGTGCCGGCCATCGATGCCACGACGACGCGGCGCAGTCCGGTGGAAATCGGGGTGCTCATTCTGCTGAGTATTGCTGGTGCGCCTGATCCGGGGGCGACCGACCGGTATTCTTCGGTCCATGCGGACCCGGCTGATCGCGTTGACCTGCGGCGCGCTGTGCGCTGCGGCGTTCGCGTGGGCGGCGCCGGTCGGTGCCGACCCGGACATGCCGCCGTGCGGACAGCTCGGCGCGGTGTGCGGCCTCATCCCGATGATGCCCGGGCTCGAGCACGACATCGATCTGACTCAGAACCAGCCGCAGAGCTCGCTGGATCGGGAGAGTTTGCCGCCGGCGGACATCTGCTGGCTGGGCTGCGTGTAGGGAAAGCTCTGCTCGGCGAGATTCCAGGCCATTAGGTAGCTCCCCGTTGTCTGTGCCGATATGCCAGGCTGCGCTTGGAAGGCGTGCCGTACTGCGACCGCGAGTCCACGCAACTGGGCCCCAACCGAACGGATGGGGCCCAGCCACGCTATTTCCAGCAGGTCAAGAACCAGGACTACTTAGGATTCACTTCCCTTGTCATCCTTAGCTTCGGCTTGCTTGGCCTTGGTGCCGGTTTCCTTCTTTGCAGACGGCTTGAACTTCTCGCTGACCTTCGACACTGCGTCCTTGACCTTGGCCTGAGCTTCCTTGACCTTGGTCTGGGCGCTCTTCACCCGGGCCTCCCGGGCGTCCTTGGCCTCGCTGACCCGGGTCTTGATCTGGTCAGCGGCCGAGGGCTTGGCCTTGACCGGCTCTTGCACCTCACCGGCCGTCTCCTCGGTGGTGGTGGTGTTCGACTCGGGGGCGGTCTTCGACAGCTTGAGCCCGGTGTTCGAGGCGTCGTCGACCAGCGTCAGGGCCTGGTTCTGCGGGTCGGTGACGTCCTGCGGTTCGGTCGCCGGTTCGAGTGCCCCGGTGGCATCTGGATCGACGCGCGGCTGCTCGGCCAAGATGCGCGCCGCCTCGGGCTCGGCCGGCGGGGTGTTGTCGATGGCTTCGGCCAGGGTAGTGGGGATGTTGATCAGCAGACTGTGCAGTAGACCACCGACCACGCGCTGACTGGGGTTGTCAGCGTCGGGCGTCGGGTATCGAAGCAGTCCAGCCCACGCGCTCTGGTTGTCGTCGCCGATCGTGCCGGGATCGTCGACGTCGCCGTAATCGAAGCCATTCAGCACCGCGTTGGCCAAAACGGCCGGGGTGTTCACCAGAACATTGAGGGCTGCCTCCGGGTCGTCGCCGGCCGCGCCGAGGGCCTCACCAATCCGCGTGAGCTCGAACACCGCGCCGCTGACCGGCGCGAAGACCCCCTGGAACAGCTGGCTGACCACAATGCCGGTGTTGAGGCTCGCGGCGACCAGGTTCGAAAGGTTCTGCACGATCAACTCGGGAATTCCGGCGACGTACGGGCCGTTCCTGCCCTGGGTTCCGGAAAGAAACAGGCCGGGCGCCCGCAGCGGGTCAGTGATGGCTCCGATCAAGTACAGCATCGAGTGGTTGAGCCACCGGTAGGCCTCGTCGATGTCGCCTTCTTCGAATGCCGCCTGTGCCTGCTTCAGGCGGGCTTCCCCGTTGGTACCGTTCCACCAGTCCTCGAGACCCTGGGGGTAGTCGGTGATGGTCGTGACGACCTTCTCCGCGTAGCCCTGCTGGTTCTCCAGCACCTGGCTCAGCAGCGGCGCCGGGTTGGCCAGCAACGCGCCGCCGAGCGCCTCGAGGTTGCCTGCGGTTTCGTCGAACAGCTGGCCGTACACCACGTCCGGCGAGGCAGTGGCATCCATCTTCGCCGTCAGGTTGTAGGCCATGGTCTTGGGCTGCTGCGCAGTCACCGTCGCGCCGGGGCCGATCGGGGCCGCTGCCATGGCGCCGACGCTGGCCATGGCCACACCGGCGATCAAAAACTTATTTCGCCGGCTGACCACTGGGGCGTCATCGGTGGGAGGGACAGGTTGCTGCACAAGGTCTCCTAAAGCTGAGAAAAAACTGAGGACATAAGGAAAGTTAGCTGAGTGTTACCTAAATTACAATAGGCAAGGCTAACCACCTTTTACGCACTTGTAAGTGGCTGAAGTGGTAGATTTCCGCGCCCTCGTGCAGCCAGGTAGCAAATGTCCATCCTCGACTGAGGGGCATGCCCGTCTGCAGAACCAGGCGTGCTCTAGTGGCAGGCAGGAACGTGCCCCCTCCCATCGAGTCAGCGTCTAGGTAGGCGAAAACCGCCTCAGCAGCTACCTAGGTTCTAAGTCGATGGAGAAGGGACCCTCAGAGCCAGGCGTGCTCTAGTGGCAGGCAGGAACGTGCCCCCTCCCATCGAGTCAGCGTCTAGGTAGGCGAAAACCGCCTCAGCAGCTACCTAGGCTCTAAGTCGATGGAGAAGGGAAGCTCGTCGATGGAGAAGGGACGCTACAGCCAGGTGTCGTCGGTGGTGGTGGTCAAGAACGCCTCCAGATCGTCACGCCACTGCGCCGGAGTGTTCTTGTCCGGCTCAATACCGGTGTACTCGCCGCGATAGAACAGCAGTGGCCGCGGCTTCTGCTCCGCCGGCTCCGACATCCCGTGCACGGCACCGAACACCACGAAGTGATCACCGCCGTCGTGCACCGAGTGCACGGTGCAGTCGATGTGGGCCAGCGAGCCGTCGATCACCGGCGAGCCGAGTTCTGAGGGCCGCCAGTCGATCCCGGCGAACTTGTCCGGCGCCTTGGAGCCGAACTGCGCCGACACGTCCTTCTGGTCCTCATGCAGCATGTTGACGCAGAACTTGCCGCTGGCCTCGATGGCCTGCCAGGCCCGGGATTGCTTGGTGGGACAGAACAGCACCAGCGGCGGATCCAGCGACAGCGCCGCAAACGACTGGCAGGCAAAGCCCACCGGCACGTCGTCGTGCAGCGTGGTGATCACCGTGACACCGGTGCAGAACTGGCCCAGCACATTGCGGAATGTGCGCGGGTCGATCGGCGTCGCCTCCGTCATCGCGGCGCGCGCCTTACTTGAAGCCGACCGAGAAGTCGTGGCCCCACAGACTGACCGCGGTCGACTCTCGGGCCACCCAATCGGCGTCGTCGACTTCCAGTCCCTCGCAACCGAATTCGACGTCGAACCCGCCCGGGGTCTTCATGTAGAACGACAGCATCTTGTCGTTGACGTGCCGGCCCAGCGTGGCCGACATCTTCACCTTGCGGCGCAACGCCCGATCCAGGCACAGGCCGACGTCGTCGGAGTTCTCCACCTCGACCATCAGATGCACGATGCCACTGGGGGTTTGGCCCGGCATGAAGGCCAGGCTGTGGTGCCGCGGGTTGACTCCGAGGAACCGCAGCCAGGCCGGGTCGCCGTCGGCCGGCCGACCGACCAGCTGCGGGGGCAGTCGCATCGAGTCGCGCAGCGAGAAGCCCAGCACGTCGCGGTAGAAGTGCAGGGTTTCGCGGTCGTCCTTGGTGGTGAGCACGACGTGCCCCAGCCCCTGCTCGCCGGTGACGAACTTGTGCCCGTAGGGGCTGACCACGCGGCGGTGCTCGAGCGCCACGCCGTGGAACACCTCGAGGCTGTTGCCCGACGGGTCGTCGAAGGTGATCATCTCGTCGACTCGACGGTCGACCAGTTCGGCGGCGGTGGCTTCCTTGTACGGCGTGCCCGCGGCTTCCAGCCGAGTCCGGATGTCCTGCAGCTCAGCGGCGTTGGCGGCTTCCCAACCGGACTGCAGCAGCCGGTCGTGTTCGCCGGGCACGATCACCAGCCGAGCCGGGAACTCGTCCATCCGCAGGTACAGCGCGCCCTCGGTGGTCCCGGCGCCCTCGACCATGCCGAGCACCTTCAGGCCGTACTCCCGCCAAGCCGCGATGTCGGTGGTCTCGATCCGCAGATAACCCAGCGACTTGATGCTCATGATCTACCCCTTGAGAAAGTCAACGGTGAGCTTGTTGAACTCGTCGAACTTCTCGACCTGAGCCCAATGTCCACACTGCCCGAAGACGTGCAGTTGCACCCGCGGAATCTGCTTGATCGCCACCAGCGCACCGTCGAGCGGGTTGACCCGGTCCTCGCGGCCCCAGATCAACAGCACCGGCTGACGCAGCTTGTACACCTCACGCCACATCATCCCGAGCTCGAAGTCCGCACCCGCAAACGACATCCCCATCGCCCGGGTCGCGGCCAGTGATTCGGGCTGACTGGCGATCGCGAACCGCTCGTCGATCAGCTCGTCGGTGATCAGCTTCTGGTCGAAGACCATGATCCGCAGGAACTTCTCCAAGTTCTCCCGCGTCGGCTCGGCGGAGAACTTGCCGAGCAACTTCACACCCTCGGTGGGGTCCGGCGCGAACAGGTTGACGCTCAGCCCGCCCGGGCCCATCAACACCAGCTTGCCGGCCCGATCTGGGTAGTCCAGTGCAAACCGCACCGCGGTGCCGCCACCAAGGGAGTTGCCCAGCAGCGGAATCCGGCCCTGCAAGCCGAGGTGGTCGAACAGCCCGAGCAGCGCCTTGGCGCTGTATCGGTTGTACTGCTCGTGTTCGGTGTGCTTGTCGGAGTGCCCGTAGCCCGGCTGATCGACGGCCAGCACGTGGAAGTGCTGCGCGAGCACGGCGACGTTGCGGCCGAAGTTCGACCAGCTCGACGCGCCCGGACCACCGCCGTGCAACAGCACGATGGTCTGCGCCTCGGGGTCACCGGCCTCGTGGTAGTGCAGCCGCATGTCGAGCTCACCGGCCCGGACATCGGCGTAGCGCGAGGTGGATTCGAAGGTGATCTCTTGCTGCTGAGCAGTTTCGGCGGCGAACGAGGTCATCGCGATCAGACCATCGTGTCGGCCGGCGGCAGGCCGAACTCGTGATTGCCGAAGATCAGGTAGGCCCGCTCGGGGTCGTTGGCGGCGTGCACCCGACCAGCATGCGCATCCCGCCAGAACCGTTGCACCGGAGCATCATTGGCCAGCGCGGTGGCACCGGAGGCCTCGAAGAGCCGATCGATCGAGGCGATCGCGCGGCCGGTGGCGCGGACCTGATCGCGACGGGCCCTGGCCCGCAGCTCGAACGGGATCTCCTGGTCTGCCACCAGCAGTGCGTACTCGTCGGCGACGTTCCCGGACAGCTGGCGCCAGGCCGCGTCGATGTCGCTGGCGGCCTCGGCGATCCGGATCTTGGCGAATGGGTCATCCTTGGCCTTCTCACCGGCGTAGGCCGCGCGCACCCGCTTGCCCTGGTGCTCGACGTGCGCGTCGTAGGCGCCGTAGGCCATGCCCACGATCGGGGCCGAGATGGTGGTCGGATGGATGGTGCCCCAAGGCATCTTGTAGACCGGCGCGGTGTTGGTCTGGTAGCCGCCGGCGGTGCCGTCGTTCATCGCCTTGTAGGACAAGAACCGGTGCCGCGGCACGAACACGTCCTTGACCACGATGGTGTTGGAGCCCGTGCCACGCAGCCCGACCACGTGCCACACGTCGTCGATGCGGTAGTCGGAGATCGGGATCAAGAAGCTGCCGAAGTCGACCGGGCGGCCGTCCTTGATCACCGGGCCACCCAGGAACGCCCAGGTGGCGTGGTCGCAGCCCGAGGACCAGTTCCAGGAGCCGTTGACGATGTAGCCGTCGCCGGTCTCGGTCACCACACCGGCGCCCATCGGGGCGTACGACGAGGAGATCCGCACCGAGCTGTCCTCTCCCCAGACGTCCTGCTGGGCCTGCTGGTCGAAGAGCGCCAGGTGCCAGTTGTGCACGCCGATGATGCCGGCCACCCACCCGGTGGAGCCGCACGCGCTGGCCAGTCGCCGGACCGCCTCGTAGAACAGCGTCGGGTCGCACTGCAGACCGCCCCACTGTTCGGGCTGGAGTAGCCGGAAGAAGCCGATCTCCTCGAGCGCCTTGACGTTGGCGTCGGGCAGTTTGCGCAGATCCTCGGTTTCCTGAGCGCGCTCCCGCAGAGCTGGCAGCAGTTCGTCGATGCCGGCGAGGACCGCCTGCACGTCACGCTGTTCAATGGATGTCACTGAAATGCCTCCCACGGGCGCGGCTGTTAGATGAACCCGGATAAAAACTAAAACAAGACTAGAACACGTTACGATTCGTGTCGAGTAGGGTATGCCTGCAGCGGCTGGACCTGCGAAGGTGCGTTTCTGTAACCTGTTCTAATTGACGAATCGGATTCGTGTCCAAGTCCCCGAGGAGAGGGTGTAGCGGTGACCGACGAGCCACTCGGCAGCCACGTGCTGGAACTGCAGGTGGCTGACGTCATCGCCGAGACCGAGGACGCCCGCTCGCTGATGTTCAAGGTGCCCGACGGGGCCGACATCCCAGCCGATCGGCTGCGCTACTCCCCCGGCCAGTTCCTCACCCTGCGGGTCCCCAGCGACCGCACCGGGTCGGTGGCGCGCTGCTATTCGCTGTCGAGTTCCCCGACCGTCGACGACGCGCTGACCGTCACGGTCAAACGCACGGCCGACGGCTACGCCTCGAACTGGCTGTGCGATCACGCCCACGCGGGGATGAAGCTGCACGTGCTGGCCCCGTCCGGCACGTTCGTGCCGAAGTCCCTGGACAGCGACTTCCTGCTGATCGCGGCCGGCAGCGGCATCACCCCGATGATGGCGATCTGCAAGTCCGCGCTGGCCGAAGGAACCGGGCAGGTCACGCTGATCTACGCCAACCGCGACGAGAAGTCGGTGATCTTCGCCGCCAAGCTGCGCGAACTCAGCGCGCAGTACCCGGACCGGCTCTCGGTGCTGCACTGGCTGGAATCGGTGCAGGGGCTGCCCAGCGCGAACAACCTGGCCCGGTTGTTCGCGCCGCACACCGACCGGCAGGCCTTCATCTGCGGGCCCGGGCCGTTCATGGCCGCGGCCACCGAAGCGCTGGAATCGCTGTCGGTGCCGGCCGACCAGGTGCACGTCGAGGTGTTCCGGTCCCTGGACTCCGATCCGTTCCAGGCCGTCGTGATCGACGCCGACGATGACGACGAACCGCCGGCGACCGCGGTGGTGACCCTCGACGGCGTCACGCAGGAGGTCAGCTGGCCGCGCTCGGCCAAGCTGCTCGACGTGCTGCTGGACAAGGGTATGGAGGCGCCGTTCTCCTGCCGCGAAGGACACTGCGGCGCCTGCGCGGTGTTGAAGAAGAGCGGTGAGGTGGCCATGGAGGTCAACGACGTGCTCGAGCCGTCCGATCTGGAAGAGGGGCTGATCCTGGCGTGCCAGGCCACGCCGTGCTCGGATTCGGTCGAAGTCAACTACGACGAGTAGCGAACGGATAACTTCTTGGTGATGAACCGGCTCACTGTGGCAACCGTGGCCAGCTTGCTGACCGCCGCTTTGGCGCTGCCGGCTCCGGCCGGTGCGGCCGCCGACGCGGCCACCACCTCGGTGGCCGTCGATGCCGGCACCTCGATCGAGATGCACGTCGAGGCCAATTGCGTGGCCGCCGAAGGGCGCTGCCATTTCAACACCCGGGCCAACCTGCTGACCCCAGACGGACCGGCCCCGTTCCCGGGCGACGTGTGGTCGCGGCAAACCATCACGGTGCGCAGCCCGGACCGCCAGGTGTGGCAGGAAGCCGATTACAGCGCGCCGGCCGGGATGCCGCGGGAAACCAAGGGCGCCAACCACGACAACGTGCTGTCGAAGATGTTCCGGTCGCTGAGCAACGTCGAGATCTCGGTGACCACCTTCGGCGGCGGGCCGATGGAGCGGTTCTGGGTCGACGGCAGCTCGGTGCCGACCGACTGGAGCAGCGGCCGGCCGACCACGAGGGCGGACTTCATCGTCTGCTCGAACATCCATGTGGTCTACGGCGCGGTGAACCTGTCCACGCCGACGGCCTGTGCGCAGACCCGCTTCTGAGGCGGCAGACCTTTAGCGCGGCAGCCCGAGTAGCCGTTCGCCGGCCAGGTTGAGCAGGATCTGCTCGGAGCCGCCCGCGATCGTCAGGCAGCGGGTGTTGAGGAAGTCGTGCACCCGAGGCCCGGGAACCACCCCGGCACCGTCGGACAGCTCCATCCGGAACTCGGCCAGCGCCTGCCGGTACCGCACCCCGATCAGCTTGCGGGCGCTGGCTTGTGGCCCGGTGTCGCCGCCGTCGACGGCCACCTGGGCGATGCGCTGATCGAGCAGAGCCCCGACCTGGGCGGTGCAGATCAGTTCGGCCAGCCGGTCGGCGTCGGCCGGGTCCAGGCCGCGCTGCGCGACGACGCCGAGCAGATCTTCCATCGGGTTGCCCAGCGCGGTGCCTTGGGCCATCGCGACCCGCTCGTTGGCCAGTGTGGTGCGCGCCAGCCGCCAGCCGTCGTCGACGGTGCCGACCACCATCTCGTCGGGTACGAACACGTCGTCGAAGAACACTTCGTTGAACAGCTCGTCGCCGGTGATCTCGCGCAGCGGCCGGATCTCGATGCCCGGCGCGGTCATGTCGACCAGGAAGTAGGTGATGCCCTTGTGTTTGGGCGCATCGGGATTGGTCCGGGCCAGACAAACTCCCCAGTGCGCCTGGTGCGCGGCCGAGGTCCAGACCTTCTGCCCGGTCAGCTTCCAGCCACCATCGACCCGGACGGCCTTGGTGCGCAACGCCGCAAGGTCAGAGCCGGCGCCGGGCTCGGAGAACAGCTGGCACCAGATCACGTCACCGCGCAGCGTGGCCGGCACGAACCGCTCGATCTGTTCGGGGCTGCCGTGCTCGAGGATGGTCGGCACCGCCCACCAGCCGATCACCAGATCGGGGCGTTCCACGTTGGCCGCCGCGAGTTCCTGGTCGATCAGCAGCTGTTCGGCCGGGACGGCCTCGCGCCCGTAGGGCTTGGGCCAGTGCGGCGCAAGCAATCCCGACTCGGCCAGGGCGGGCTGGCGCTGCTCGGCCGGCAACGCGGCGACGGCGGCGACGGCGGCGGCGATCTCGGCGCGCTGGTCCTGCACCGAACTCAGGTCGATGTCGATGTTGCGGCGCACGCCGTCGACGCTCAGCCGGGCGATGTCGCGCAGCCAGGGCCGGCGGCCACAGAGGAACTGGCTGATGCCGTACGCGCGACGCAGATACAGATGGGCGTCGTGCTCCCAGGTGATGCCGATCCCGCCGAGCACCTGGATGCAGTCCTTGATGTTGGCGGTGGCGGCCGCGGTGCCGACGGCCGCGGCGATCGCGGCCGCGATGCTCAGCTGGGTGGCGTCGTCCTCGTCGGCGGCTTGGGCGGCGTCCGCGGCGGCGACGGCGGCTTGTTCGGAGCGCAACAGCATTTCGGCGCACATGTGCTTGATCGCCTGGAAGCTGCCGATCGGCTTGCCGAATTGCTCACGCACCTTGGCGTATTCGGTGGCGGTGGTCAGCGCGTACCGGGCCACGCCGGCGGCCTCGGCGGCCAATACCGTTGCTGCCAGGTCCCGTACCCGACCGGCCGGGACGTTCAGCACGGTGACCGGTGCTGCATCGCACTGCACCCGGGCCAACGGCCGGGAGAAGTCGGTGGCTTCCAGCGGTTGCACGGCCACGCCGTCGGCCTTGGCGTCCAGCAATACCCACTGCTCGCCGGCCGGAAGCAGTAACAGCGCGTCCTGGTCGGCGCCCAGCACGTAGTCGGCTGATCCGGTGACGGTCTCGCCGTCGCAACGCAGCTGCGCGGACAGCGTCACCCCGACCGTGCGTTCCCCGCCGACCACAGCCTCCAGCAGGCCCGCGTCGTCGAGCACCAGCGTGGCCAGCGCGCTGGTGGCGACCGGGCCGGGCACCAGGGCCGCGGCGGCTTCGTCGACCACCGCGCACAGATCGCCGATCGACTCGCCGGCCCCGCCGGCTGCTTCTGGGACGGCCACACCGAAGAGGCCTAGTTCGGCAAATCCGGCGTAGACCGACCGCCAGGCGGCGGGCGCGCCCTGCTCCACCTCGCGGGCCGCGGCGATCCCGCCGGAGCTAGATGCCCAGGTACGCACCAGTTCACGGACGGCAAGCTGCTCGGCGGTAATGCTCACGCGAACCCCAGACTCCTCGGTGTGACATGCAGGGGCGCTACAGCCCACTAGAACGTGTTCTAATAGTGCCAGTGTTCGGCAGTCAAGTCGAATGTGGTGGAGCGGGGACGGGGTGCCTCGGCGAGCGCGGAGGTGAGGATGAACGCCGATCATGCGTATCGTTTTGAACTGATGCACCGCACGAAGGAGTTCGCAGCAGCATGTCCAGGCCGGCACGACCCGGGGCACCGAGTGCCCGATCGCGGGAGGGTGTGACCGTGGCGGTGCTTGCCGAGTCCGAACTCGGTTCCGAGGCTCAGCGCGAACGGCGCAAACGCATCCTGGATGCCACCCTGGCGATCGCCTCCAAGGGTGGTTACGAAGCCGTGCAGATGCGGGCCGTGGCCGATCGTGCCGACGTCGCCGTCGGGACGCTGTACCGGTACTTCCCGTCGAAGGTGCATCTTTTGGTCTCGGCGCTGGGCCGCGAGTTCGAACGCATCGATTCCAAGACCGATGGCGCCACCATCACCGGAAGCACGCCGTATCAGCGGCTGAGCTTCATGGTGAGCAAGCTGAACCGGGCCATGCAGCGCAACCCGTTGCTGACCGAGGCGATGACCCGCGCCTACGTGTTCGCCGACGCCTCGGCGGCCGCCGAGGTGGACCACGTCGAGAAGATCATCGACTCGATGTTCGCGCGCGCCATGGCCGAAGGTGAACCGACCGAGGATCATTACCACATCGCCCGCGTCATCTCCGACGTGTGGCTGTCGAATCTGTTGGCCTGGTTGACCCGCCGGGCTTCGGCCACCGATGTCAGCAAGCGTCTGGACCTGGCGGTGCGACTGTTGATCGGCAATGGCGGCCACGTCCACGACACCCCACCCGACGCGTGAGCACGCTGCCGGCCGACCTGACCGACGCCTTGCGCGTTGCGGTGCGCCGGCCGCGAGTGCTGATCACCTCGGATTTCGACGGGACGTTGTCCCCGATCGTCAACAACCCGTTGCATGCCCGGCCACTGCCGGGATCCGATGCGGCACTTGCTGCCTTGGCTGCGCTGCCCGGTGTCACCACCGCGTTGATCTCCGGGCGTTCACGCGAGGTACTGGGGCAACTGTCCGGCGCGCCGGCCGGTGTGCACTTGATCGGCAGCCACGGCGCCGAGTTCGAATCCGGTTTCGGTCAGCCCATCGACACCGCGCTGCTGGGCCGCATCCAGGCTGAGCTGCAAGCGATTTCCGATCGTTACCCGGGTTCGGCGGTGGAAACCAAACCGGCGAGCGCGGTGCTGCACGTGCGCAATGCCAGCCCGGACGACGCCGAGTCCGCGCTGGCCGAGGCCCGCGCAGCGTCGGTGGCCTGGTCGGCCGAGCTGACCGAAGGCAAAGCGGTGCTGGAGTTCGCGGTGATCAAGACCGACAAGGGTGCGGCGATCGATCTGCTGCGCGAGCAGGTGGACGCGTCGGCGGTGGTGTTCTTCGGCGACGACGTCACCGACGAGAAGGCGTTCGCCCGGATGCGCGGCGACGACGTCGGCGTCAAGGTCGGCGACGGCGAGAGCCTGGCCCAGTTCCGGATCGCGGCACCGCACGATGTGCTGGCCGCGTTGGAGTTCCTCATCCACGAGCGACGCGCCGGCGGCGCGGGCTAACTAGGCCGGCGGGCCGGCGGTACGTCCGCGCAGCAGTTCGGTTTGCAGCACCTCGACCACCGGCAGGCCGGAACCTGGCGGATTGTGCAGGAGTCGACCGGCTCGTCGCCCCTTCTCGACGTTGGGCTGCGCCACCGTGGTCAGCCCACGCCGCACGGCCTCGGCGATACCGTCGAATCCGGTGACGGTCATCTGTCCCGGCACGTAGATGCCGTGCGCGCGTAGGTAATCCATCGCAGCCAGTGCCAACACGTCGGCTGTGCAGATCAGCGCGGTGATCCGCGGATTGGTCGCCAGCGCGAGTTCGGCGGCCGCTCCCCCCGCGGTCGAGTCGTGGTCCAGGCTTTCCACCACGGTCAGCGCATCGGGGTCCAGGCCGGCGTCCTGCATGGCCGCACGCAGCCCGGCGATCCGCTCACCTTGGACGTCGAAGTCGTTCGCCTGCAAACGATCCGGAGACACCACCGCGCAACGTTCGCGCTTGGCACCGTCAACCGGCCGGTGTGGACCCAGCCGCATCGTCAACAATCCGATCTCCCGGTGACCCAGCCCCAGGACGTACTCGGCGAGTTCACGCATGGCGCCGCGGTCGTCGATGCACACCCGGGAGGCGCCCGCGACACCGCTGGGCTGATCGACGATCACCACCGGCAGATTGCGGTCCAGCACCAGTTGCAGGTACGGATCCTGCGCGGAGGCCGCGTACACCACGAAGCCGTCGACACCGGCCGACAGCACCGCGTTGGACCCCTCGTCCACACTGCGCCCGGGCCCGGCCGGCACCAGAAGCAGACCCTGACCGGTCTCCTCGCACACCTCGGCCAGCCCGGCCACGAAGTCCAGTGCGGCCGGATCGCTGAACGAATAGGTCAAGGGTTCGGTGATCACCAGGCCGACCGCATCGGCCCGACGGGTCCGCAGCGAGCGGGCCACCGGATCCGGTCCGGCATACCCCAACCGCTTCGCGGTGGACAGGATGCGTGCCCGCAGGTCCGCCGACAGTTGATCCGGGCGGTTGTAGGCATTCGAGATCGTGGTGCGCGAAACGTTGAGTTCGGCAGCCAATGACGCCAGGGTGGCTCGCCGCCGTGGCGCCGGGCTCCTGGACATGCCTGGTGAGATTAGCCGATGTGGCCCGAACCGTAGGGCTTCGTGGTGGTTTCGGTCTTCTTGACAGCCGTCCAGACGGCCAGCCACACCACGCACACCACCGCCACGATGACGAAGCTGGGCGGCAGATCGAAGATCGATGACATCGCCAGACCGCCCCATACCGCGAACAGCGACATCGCCGTCGACAGAACCATCGCCGCCACCGGCCGAGCCGTCAGCATGATCGCGGTCGCCGCAGGTGTCACGACCAGCGCGAAGAGCAGCAGCGTGCCCACCGCCTGCACGGCCATGGTCACGGCCAGACCGAGCAGGGCCATGAAGACCACTGACAGTGCCCGCACCGGCACCCCGCGGGCCTCGGCCACCTCGGGGTTGATCGAGGCGAACAGCAGCGGACGGAAGATCGCCGCCATCGTCGCACCGAGCACCACCACCAGCACCGCGAAGACCACCAGCTGCTGATGCGTGACGGCCAGCAGGTTGCCGAACAACACGTTGGTCACCGTGCTGCTGCTCTTGGTGGCCAGCGAACTGAAGAACAACCCCAGACCCATCGCGCCGGCGAGTACTGTGCCGGTGGCGATTTCACGATCGGCGGCGCGTTTGCCGAGGGCGCCGATGATCAGCGCCCCGCCGATGCAGAACAGGCCGAGTCCAACCGTCACCGGGACCCCGACCAGCACCGCACCAGTGGCACCGGGAAACCCGATGTGCGCCAGCGCATGTGCGGCGAAGGCAGTGTTACGCACCACGATGAAGTAGCCGATCAGCCCGGCAGCCAACGCCACCAGCGTGCCACCGATCAACGCGTTACGCATGAACGCCGAGGTCAGGATGTGCCACCAGTTGTCTTGATAGCCGAGGGCCAGGAGCTGCTGCGGCATCACACGCTCCGCATGTACAGATCGCCCTGCGGGGTGTGCACCACCTGGACCGAGGTGCCGTAGAGGTGGCTGAGCAAGTCGTCGTCGACGACCTCGTTCATCAGCGCGAAGTGCGCGTGGCCGTCGAGTAGGTAGATCGCGCTGTCGAGCACCCCCAGCAGTGGGTTGAGGTCGTGCGCGACGACCAGGATGGTCACCCCGAATTGGTCGCGCACCTGCCCGAGCAGGGTGACGATCTCGCGTTGGTTGCGCAGGTCCAGGGCGGCCAGCGGCTCATCGAGGATCAGCAGCCGCGGCCGGGACACCAGCGCCTCGGCCAGCGCAACGCGCTGTCGCTGTCCGCCGGAGAGTTCGGAGAGCCGGCGGCCGGCGAAGTCGGTGGCTCCGACTGCGGCCAGGATCTGCATCACCCGGCGCCTGTCCTCGGCCCGGGGATGACGGTAGCCCCAGCGCTTGCCGATCAGCCCCAGCATCACCGCATCGCCGGCCCGGATCGCGTGGCCGGCGGCCGCGGCGTAGTTCTGCGGGACGTACCCGATCTGCCCCGATGCCGCACCTGGCGCCCCGCCGAGCACGCTGACGTACCCCGAGGCCGGGTTGATCAGGCCCAAAACGACTTTCAGCAGGGTGGTCTTACCCGAACCGTTGGATCCGATCACCGCGGTGATCCCACCGGCTGGAACGTCGAAAGTGCCTTCCGACCAGATCAGCCGATCACCGCGGACGACGCTGACGTCGTCGAACGACAGTGCGACCTCGGCGGTCTCAGAGTTGGACACCGAGGGCCTCGGCGAGCGATGTGAGTTGGTCCACCTGCCAAGACTGGAACGTTTCGGCCCCCGGCGCCACCGTTTCGGTGACCTCGACGACCGGGACGCCCGCGGCCTCAGCAGCCGTGCGGAGCTGTTCGGGCACCGAACCCTGGGTCTGGCTGGCGTAGATCAGGACGTCGGCGCCACGGTCGGCGAGCAGGGTCAAAAATGCATCGAGGGCAGCCGGCGACGGGTCGGTGTGGTTGTTGGCTGCGGTCTGATAGCCCACCGGTGTGCGGTTCTGCAGTCCCAACGCGGTGGCCATCTCGTCATACACGCCTTCGGTGGCGGCGTAGGTCTTACCCGCCGCACCGGCCTCGATGGTGGCGATGGCGTGCTCGTAGGGCGCCAGCGCCGCGCCGAACTCGGTCCGACGCTCGGTGAAGTAGTCCGCGGCTTGCGGCGCCAGTTCGCGCAGCCGCGAGGTCACCGCGTCGGCCACGTCGAGCACGGTCTGCGGCCGGTACCAGACGTGCGGGTTGCCGACCCCGTCGTGGTCGTGATCGTGCCCGTCGTGGCCGTGATCGTGCCCGTCGTGATCGTGATCGTGATGGTGCCCATCGTGATCGTGATCGTGCCCATCGTGGCCGCTGAGGTCGACCGCGTCGATCACCGGCGCGTTCGAGGCGGTGCTGGCCGCGAGTTTGGCCGCCCATTCGTCGTAGTGACCGCCGTTGATCACCACCAATTGCGCGCCGTCGAAGCTCGCGGCGTCGGCCGGACCGGGCTCGAAATCGTGCGGATCGACCGAGGAGCCGGCCAGCACGGTGGTGACGTCTGCGCAGTTGCCGCCCAGCTGGGAGACGATGTCGCCCCACTGGTCGATGCTCGCCACCACGCGCACCGGCTCGGTCGGACATTCGGGTGCGTCGGCGCTGCTCGACGAGTCGACCGAGCCGCAGGCAGCCAACACGAAGGGGCCGGCCAGCGCACCGGCGGCGAGAACGATGAGGTGGCGTGGCGCAGTCATGACGAAAACGATAACCGTTTGCATTAAGACCCGCACCGCGGGGATGCTATTTATTGAAAATCGTTTTCATTAAGGAGTGTCATGGCCGACTTGCTGGTGGACCAGGTGGAGTTCGCCGACGTCATCCTGCTCAACAAGATTGACCTCGTCAGTGCCGCGCACCTCGGCGCCGTCGAGACCATGGTGCGCCGACTCAACCCCGCAGCGCACGTCCTGCGCACCAAGCACGGTGTCGTCGACCTCGCCGAAGTGCTGGACACCGGCCGCTTCGACCCGTTGGCCGCGCAGCACACGCCCGGCTGGGACGAGGAGATCGCCAACGGCCACACCCCCGAAACCGATGAGTACGGCATCGGCTCGATGACGTTCCGATCGGACCGCCCGTTCCATCCGCAACGACTTGCCGCAGCCCTGGTCGGAATGCGGGGACTGTTGCGTAGCAAGGGTTTCTGCTGGATCGCCAGCCGTCCATCGCTGGCTGCGATCTGGTCGCAAGCCGGCCCGAACCTGGTGATCGAACCTGCGCAGTACTGGTCGGCCATCGAGGTGCAGCCCGGTCAGGGGATCGTGTTCATCGGGATTCGCCTCGACCGGGCAGCCATCGACACCACGCTGCAGGCCGCACTGCTCACCGACATCGAGTTGGCCGAGGGCAGCGCGGCCTGGTTGAACTATCCGGACCCGCTGCCGGCCTGGGGCGTCACCCATACCCACTGAACGCGCGCAGCCCTAGTCTGGTGCGGTGGGTAGCACTGTCGATCTCAATGCCGACCTGGGCGAAGGCTTCGGAATCTGGGCCCTGGGTGATGACGAGGCCATGCTCGACCTGGTCACCAGCGCCAACGTGGCCTGCGGATTCCACGCCGGCGACCCGGCGCTGCTGCTGACCACGTGCCGACAGGCCGCGGCGCGCGGTGTCCGGATCGGGGCGCAGGTGAGCTACCGGGATCTCACCGGATTCGGGCGACGCTTCATCGACGTCGACCCCGACGAACTGACCGCCGACATCATCTACCAGATCGGCGCGCTGCAGGCCATCGCCCAGGCGGCGGGCACCTCCGTCAGCTACGTCAAACCCCATGGTGCGCTCTACAACACCGTGGTCGCCCATGAGGCGCAGGCGGCCGCGGTGGCCATCGCCGTGGCCACCGCGGCCCCCGACCTCCCCGTCCTGGGCATGGCCGGCTCGGTGCTCTTCGAGCGGGCACACCGCCACGGGCTACGCACGGTCGCCGAGGCGTTCGCCGACCGCGCCTACTGCCCCGACGGCACGCTGGTGTCGCGCCGCGAGCCGGGCGCCGTGCTGCATGACCCCGAGATGATCGCCGAGCGCGCCGAGGCCATGGTGCGCACCGGTCGGGTCACCGCCCTCGACGGCACGGTGATCCCGATCCAGGTGGAGTCGCTGTGTGTGCACGGGGATTCGCCCGGCGCAGTGCAGATCGCCGCCGCGGTACGGACCCGACTGGGCACCGGCGGGATCACACTGACACCGTTCAGCTGACCCGCGCCGTCAGCGCGAGGTGCTGCCGTACGGCAGCAGAGCCATCTCCCGGGCATTCTTGATCGCGGTGGCCACCTGACGCTGCTGCTGCGGCGTCAAGCCGGTGATCCGCCGCGAGCGGATCTTGCCGCGGTCACTGATGAAGGTGCGCAGTGTCGCGACGTCCTTGTAATCCACCTCGGTGATTCCGAGCGCGTCGAGTTGATTGCGCTTGGGCTTCTTCACCTCGACGACCGGCGGCCGCTTGCGGGCAGTTCTCTTCGCCATCACCAACTCGCCTTCCGCACACCCGGCAGCTCGCCGCGGTGCGCAAGTTCCCTGACCCGGACCCGGGACAACCCGAACTTCCGCAGGTGCCCACGGGGACGCCCATCGACGGCGTCTCGGTTGCGCAGCCGCACCGGACTGGAGTCGCGCGGCAACCGCTGCAAGGCCGACACCGCGGCCACCCGCTGCTCCCGCGAACTGCGGGGGCTGCGGATGATGTCCTTCAGTTCGGCCCGCCGCTCGGCGTAGCGCTCGACCAACTCGCGGCGCTTGTCGTTCTTGACGATCTTCGACTTCTTGGCCATCAGCGCTCCTCCCGGAAGTCGACGTGCTTGCGGATCACCGGGTCGTACTTGCGCAGCACCAGCCGATCCGGGTCGTTGCGGCGGTTCTTGCGGGTGACGTAGGTGTAGCCGGTACCGGCCGTCGAGCGCAGCTTCACGATGGGCCGCAGGTCGGTGCGCGAGGCCATCAGATCTTCTCCCCGCGGCTGCGCAGCCGGGCCACCACGGCCTCGATACCGTCGCGGTCGATCACCTTGATCCCCTTGGCGCTCACCCGAAGTCGGATGCGACGCCCCTCGGACGGCAGGTAGTAGGTCTTGTTCTGGATGTTGGGATTCCACCGTCGGGCACTGCGCCTGTGCGAGTGCGACACGGTGTTGCCGAACCCGGGCGAGCGCCCGGTGACCTGGCAATGGGCCGACATCTTCATCTCCTCGATCGTGGGGTAACGTGACCTAACGATAATGACAATCGTTTTCAAATACTAGTTGGGAGGAGCCCGTGCGCACCCCTGTGGTTCTGGTCGCCGGTCAGGGCGACGCCGGTCGTGTCGCCGATCTGTTGGGTGCCAGCCCGGGCACCGTGCTGGTCCGTCACCGCTTCGATGGCCAGGTGGTGCTGCGAACCCTGACCACCGATGCCGGCGTGTTCGATCTGCCCCTGGAACTCGCCCACGGTTGCGTGTCCTGCACGGTGCGCGACGACCTGCTGGTCCTGCTGCGCCGCCTGCACCGCAGCGGCGACGTGTCCCGCATCGTGGTGCAACTCCCGGACTGGTCCGAACCCGAACCGGTGTGCTGGGCCATCGAGAACGTGCGCGTCCGCGTCGGACCCGGATACGTCGACGGGCCGGCCTCCCGCGACGTCCGGATCGCGGGCGTCGTCGCCTGCATCGACAGCGCGCGCTGGCTGACCGAGGCGACCGGCGAGGACGAGCTCGACGACGGCCGCACCGTCGCGCAGGCGGTGGTCGGTCAGGCCGAACTCGCCGACGTGCTGGTGCTCACCGAGCCCGACCCACCCACCCTGGCGGTGCTGCGCCGGCTCGCACCGCGGGCACGGATCACCGTGGGCCCGGACCGCGTCGAGATGGCGCTGGCCCACCTCGAAGCGGGCAGCCCGCGCGGCCACGCACCCGGACCGCACGCCCCGCTGCTGGCCGGACAACCCCCGCTGGAACCGGACGGCGACGTGGCCATCCTGGAGTTCGCCACGCACCGGCCCTTCCACCCGGTACGCCTGCACGCCGCCGTCGACACCCTGCTCGACGGCGTGGTCCGCACCCGCGGCCGGGCCTGGCTGGCCAACCGGCCCGCGGATGTCATGTGGATCGAATCCGCCGGTGGTGGAATGCATTTCAGCAATGCCGGGCGTTGGCTGGTCGACATGGACAGCCGCGAACGTGCCTATGTCGACCCGGAGCGGCTGGCCATGGCGGCCGCGGATTGGCACGCGGAGTTCGGCGACCGACACGTATCCCTGACTGTGCTGATCTGCGGTGCCGACCCCGGCACCGTCGTCGACGCACTCGAGGGCGCATTGCTCACCGAGGCCGAACTGGCCCGCCCGCAGGACTGGCCGAGCTACCCGGACCCGTTCGGCGACTGGCACGAAGAACCCTGTCAACCCGAGATCGACGAGGCCGCCTCCGCGGCCCGTCGGGAAGGCGAATCACAATGAAGACCGGCATCCATCCCGATTACCACCCCGTGGTGTTCTCCGACGCCGCCACCGGCAAGCAATTCCTCACCCGGTCCACCGCAACCAGCGACCGCACCGTGCAGTGGTCCGACGGCCGGACGTACCCGCTGATCGTGGTCGAGGTGACCAGCGACTCGCATCCGTTCTGGACCGGGTCGAACCGACACATCGACTCGGCCGGCCAGGTGGAGAAGTTCCGGCGACGCTACGGCTTCTAGTCTGGGGGGATGCGCCTGCGACCCGGCCGCCCCGAGTTGGCCCGACATGCGGGACGGTTCGCCGTTCCCCGGGCCCGGGCGGACACCGAGGTCGCGGTGACCTGGCTTGGTGTGTCCACGCTGCTGATCGACGACGGCGCCTCCGCGGTGCTGACCGACGGCTTCTTCTCCCGGCCTTGCCTACCCGCGCTCGCCCGACGGATCGCGCCGAACCCGGAGCGGGTACACGGCAGTCTGCGCCGTCTCGGCGTGGACCGACTCGACGCCGTGGTGCCGGTGCACAGCCATTACGACCACGCGCTGGACTCGGCGCTGGTGGCCGAGACCACCCGCGCGGTGCTGCTGGGTGGTGAATCCGCCGCGCACCTCGGCCGCGGGCACGGCCTGCCGCCCGAACAGATCCAGGTCGCCGTCCCCGGCGAGGCGACGCCGGCCGGCAACTTCGAGTTGACGCTGTTCGCCTCGACGCATTGCCCGCCGGATCGCTTCCCGGGTGCCATCACCGCGCCCGTGACACCGCCGGTGCGGGTGTCGGCGTATCGCTGCGGCGAGGCGTGGTCGATGCTGGTCCGGCATGTCCCGACCGGACGACGCATGCTGGTCCAGGGCAGCGCCGGGTACCGGCCCGGACTGCTCTCGGGACAGCGCGCCGAGGTCGCCTACCTGGGAATCGGACAGTTGGGGCTGCAGTCCCGGGATTACCTCACCGAGTACTGGAAACACACGGTCCGGGCGGTCGGGGCCACCACGGTGATCGGCATCCACTGGGACGACTTCTTCCGTCCGCTGTCGAAACCGCTGCGCGCGTTGCCGTACGCCGTCGACGACCTGGACTTCGCGATGGACACGCTCGGTGCGCTGGCCGACACCGACGGGGTCACGCTGCACCTGCCGACGGTGTGGCAGCGCGAGGACCCCTGGGGGTGACGGGCACCGCGATCCTGGCGCTCGGGTTGCTAGCCATCGTCGTGGTGTTCGCGATCGCTCGCCCGGAGGCATGGCCCGAGGCCGTCGTCGCGGTACCGGCAGCGGCGGTACTGGTGCTGGTCGGGGCCGTGTCGGCCGAGGAGGCGATGGCCGAGGCCGCGCGACTGCTGCCGGTGGTGGTGTTCCTGGCCGCCATCCTGGTGCTGGCGAAACTCTGTGCCGACGAAGGCCTGTTCAGCGCAATCGGTGCCCGGTTGGCCCGCGCGGGCGGACACTCGCCGCGGTCGCTGCTGACCGGGGTGTTCACGGTCGGCGCGGTGACCACCGCGGTGCTGTCCCTGGACGCCACCGTGGTGCTGCTGACGCCCGTGGTCCTGGCGACCACGGCTGCGGTGCGGCTGCCGGCCCGCCCGCACGTCTATGCCACCGCACACCTGTCCAACACCGCTTCGTCGCTGTTGCCGGTGTCGAACCTGACCAACCTGCTGGCCTTCAGCACACTGGCCGCGGCGGGGATGACCTTCACGCACTTCACCGCGCTGATGCTGCTGCCGTGGCTGGTGGCCATCGGCTGCGAGTATCTGCTCTTCCGTTGGTTCTTCCGGGCCGACCTGAACGGTTCGGCGGCGACACCCACCGGCGCCCTCCCGCCTCTCCCGCGTTTCACGCTCGGTGTCGTGTTGGCCACGCTGGTCGGTTTCGTGGTGACCTCGGCGCTGGGCCTCGAGCCGTACTGGGCCGCGCTGGCCGGCGCGGTGGTGCTCGGTGTGCACAGCCGGGCGCGGCGGCGCAGCACGGTGGGCGGACTGGTCCGGGCCATGCATGTGCCGTTCCTGATCTTCGTCGTGGCGCTCGGCGTCGTGGTGCACGCCGTGATGACCAACGGACTGCAGGGGTGGCTGGGACGCTGGGTGCCCGACGGCACCGGGTTGGTCGCACTGTTGGGGATCGCCGCGCTGGCCGCGATCCTGGCCAACCTGGTGAACAACCTGCCCGCCGTGTTGGTGATGCTGCCGCTGACCGCACCGCTGGGACCGGCCGCGGTGCTCGCGGCACTGCTCGGGGTCAACATCGGCCCCAACCTGACCTATCTGGGTTCGCTGGCCAACCTGCTGTGGCGGCGGGTGCTGCGCGGCCACGGGATGGCTGTCACCGCGCGCGAGTTCAGCGGGCTGGGCCTGCTCACCGTGCCGGTCACGCTGGTGGCGGCGGTGTCGGCGCTGTGGGCGTCGGTGCGCGTCCTCGGGGTGTGAATCCGGGTCGACTATTGCCGGCGCTGCCGGGCGATCTCGGCCAGCACCACGCCGGCGGCCACCGAGGCATTCAGCGATTCGGTGTTGCCGGCCATCGGAATCGACACCACGGCATCACAGTTCTGCCGGACCAGCCGGGACAGGCCCTTGCCTTCCGAACCGACCACCACGACCATCGGCCCGCTGCCGTCCAGGTCGTCGAGTTCGGTGTCGCCGCCGGCGTCCAGACCGACGATCTGCAAACCGGATTTGGCCCAGTCGGCCAGCGTCCGGTTCAGGTTGGTGGCTCGCGCCACCCGCAGTCGGGCGGCCGCACCGGCGCTGGTTCGCCACGCCACCGCGGTGACTGAAGCCGAACGGCGTTGCGGGATCAGCACCCCGTGGCCACCGAACGCCGCGACCGAACGCACGATGGCGCCGAGGTTGCGCGGATCGGAGATGTTGTCCAGGGCGACCAGCAGGGCCGGGCTGCTGTCGTCGGCGGCGATCCGCAACAGGTCGTCGGGGTGCGCGTAGTCGTACGGCGGGACCTGCAGCGCAACCCCCTGGTGCAGACCGTTGGTGCTCATCCGGTCCAGGTCGATGCGCGCGACCTCCAGAATGGGAATCCCGGAATCGGCTGCCCGGGTGACGGATTCGGTCAGCCGCTCGTCGTTGTCGGCGCCGATCGCGACGTAGAGCGCGGTGGCCGGCACGCCGGCCCGCAGACATTCGAGCACCGGGTTGCGGCCCAACACGATTTCGGTGTCGTCGGTCTTCTTCGGTCGGCCCTGCTGCTGCTTGGCGGCCCGTTTGGCCCGCTTGGCGGCCGGATGATGGGGGCGCTCATGCGCCGGTGGGGTGGCACCGCGGCCTTCCAGGCCACGCCGGCGCACACCGCCGGAACCCACCGTCGGCCCCTTCTTGGTGCCCGGTTTGCGCACTGCACCGCGGCGCTGCGAATTGCCGGCCATTACTTGTCATTCCCGTCGGCCAGCGACCACTGCGGACCGTCGGCGGTGTCGGTCACCTCGATGCCGGCTTCCTTGAGTCGGTCCCGGATCTGATCGGCGCGTTCCCAGTCCCGCGCCTCGCGTGCTTCGGCGCGGCCGGCCAACGCCCACTGCACCAACACGTCGACGGCCGCGAGTGCGGCCGAGGTCTCGTCGCGCAGTTCCCAGCGCTCATCGAGCGGGTCGCAGCCCAAGATGCCCATCATCGCCCGGATCGCCGCGGCCTGCGCCATGGCGGTGTCATGGTCACCGGTGTCCAGCGCTCGGTTGCCTTCGGCCCGCGCATGGTGGATCTCGGCCAGCGCTGCCGGCACCGCGAGGTCGTCGTCGAGTGCGGCGGCGAAGCCGTCGGTCCAGGTGCTCGGTGTGACCGCCCCGACCCGGGTGCGGACCCGGTGCAGGAACTCCTCGATGCCGGTGTAGGCGCGGGCCGCGTCGTGCAGCGCCACCTCGGTGAACTCCAGCATCGACCGGTAATGCGCGCTGCCCAGGTAGTAACGTAGCTCGGCGGGCCGAACCCGTTGCAGCACAGCCGGAATGGACAACACGTTGCCCAGCGACTTGCTCATCTTCTCGCCACCCATGGTGACCCAGCCGTTGTGCAGCCAGTACCGGGCGAACCGATCGCCGGCCGCGCGTGCCTGCGCGATCTCGTTCTCGTGGTGCGGGAAGACCAAATCCATTCCACCGCAGTGGATGTCGAACTCAGAACCCAGGTACTCATGGGCCATCGCCACACATTCGGAATGCCAGCCCGGCCGGCCCCGGCCCCACGGTGTGGGCCAGGACGGCTCACCCGGCTTGGCGCCCTTCCACAGGGTGAAGTCACGTTGGTCGCGCTTGCCGGTCGCCACTCCCTCGCCCTGGTGCACGTCATCGATGCGGTGTCCGGACAGGGCGCCGTATTCGGCGAAGCTGAGTACGTCGAAGTAGACGTCCCCGTCACCGGGGTAGGCGTGCCCGGCTTCGATCAGCCGCTCGATCAGTTCGACGATCTGGGTGATGTGGCCGGTGGCGCGGGGTTCGGCCGACGGCGGCAATACGCCCAGCGCGTCATAGGCCGCGGTGAACGCCCGCTCGTGCGTGGCGGTCCACTCCCACCAGGGGCGCCCGGCGGCGGCCGCCTTGTTCAGGATCTTGTCGTCGATGTCGGTGACGTTGCGGATGAACGCGACGTCGTAGCCCTTGGCCGTCAGCCAGCGGCGTAACACGTCGAATGCGACGCCGCTGCGGACGTGCCCGATGTGCGGCAGACCCTGGGTGGTGGCCCCGCACAGGTAGATCGAGGCGTGGCCGGGCCGGACCGGAACGAACTCCCGCACGGCACCCGTCATGGTGTCGTGCAGTTTCAGGCCGGTCTGCGGCCCTCCGGTAGCGGTCACGACGTCGCAGCTTACCGGCCTGACGGCGCAAATCCCCCATCGCCGATCACCAGAGCCGTCGCAATGGCCGCCAGCCCCTCACCACGACCGGTCAGTCCGAGCCCGTCGGTGGTGGTCGCCGACACCGACACCGGGGCGCCCAGCAGCTCGCTGAGCACCTCGACGGCCTCTGGCCGGCGCGGCCCGATCTTGGGTCGGTTACCGACCACCTGCACCGCCGCGTTGCCGATCCGGTAACCGTGTTCGGTCAGCAGGTCGCGGACGTGGCGCAGCATCTGCGCGCCCGAGACCCCGTCCCAGCGCGGGTCGTCGACGCCGAACACCGTGCCCAGATCGCCCAGATTGGCTGCCGAGAGCAGCGCGTCACACAGCGCGTGCGCGGCCACGTCGCCGTCGGAGTGCCCGGCACAGCCGTCGGCGTCATCGAAGGTCAAACACAGCAGCCGGCAGGGCCGGCCCGCTTCGATGGGATGCACGTCGACGCCGAGCCCGACCGTGGGCAGCGCCGTCACCGCTGCAGCACCATATGGGCCAGTTCCAGGTCCAACTGGGTGGTGATCTTGAACGCCAACGGATCGCCCGGCACCGTCTGCACCTGCCCGCCCATGTTCTCCACCAGCGAAGCATCGTCGGTGAAGCAGCCACCCGAGGTCCGTTCATAGGCCCGGATCAGCGTTTCGGTGGCGAAACCCTGCGGTGTTTGCACCGCCCGAAGCCCGGCCCGCTCCGGTGTGCCCAGCACGACGCCGTTGGCGTCGACGGCCTTGATGGTGTCGGCCAGCGGCTCGGCCGGGACCACCGCCGGATGGCCGTCCTCCAGCGCAGCCACCACCCGAGCAATCAGCGCGGGCGGGGTGAGCGGCCGGGCGGCGTCGTGCACCAGGACGTAGTCGGCGTCGCCGACCGCGGCCAGACAGTTGCGCACCGACTCGGTGCGGTCCTGCCCGCCGGCCACCACGGTGAGCGGAAGCGCCCCACCCAGGATGAGCTTGGCCTCATCGGTGCGTTCGAACGGAACTGCCACCACGGCAGCGTCCACCACACCAGAGGCGGCCAGCCCGGACAGTGCCCGGACCACCAGCGGAGTGCCGTCTAGTTTGGCGAAAGCCTTGGGCAGCCCAGCACCGAGCCGCTCGCCTGCTCCAGCTGCCGGAACGATGGCGATCGTGCGCGCCACGATGGACCTCGCCGGCTAGGAAGCCGCAGCCAAAACCTCATCGAGGATGGTTTCGGCCTTGGCATCGTCGGTGTTCTCAGCCAGCGCCAGCTCCCCGACCAGGATCTGACGGGCCTTGGCCAGCATGCGCTTCTCGCCGGCCGACAGACCACGTTCCTGATCGCGGCGCCACAGGTCGCGAACGACCTCGGCGACCTTGTTCACGTCACCGGAAGCCAGCTTCTCCAGATTGGCCTTGTACCGACGCGACCAGTTGGTGGGTTCCTCGGTATGCGGCGCCCGCAGCACCTGGAAGACCTTGTCCAGGCCCTCCTGTCCGACGACATCGCGGACACCGACGTATTCGGCATTCTCTGCGGGAACTCGAACGGTGAGATCGCCCTGGGCAACCTTCAAGACGAGGTATTCCTTCGGCTCGCCTTTGATGGTCCGGGTTTCGATCGCCTCAATCAACGCAGCACCGTGATGTGGATAGACGACGGTGTCTCCGACCTTGAAAATCATCAGTTTCGAGCCCCTTTCACCCCACTAGGGTATCACGAGGGTCACACACGTGCCGATCAACTATGCAGGTCAGGGGCACTACGAGGGAATCCTAGGGGTTGACAGGGTGGCGTTTACATGCAATGCAGCGCCCCGCCCGAGCGACCCGGAAGCAATCTGAAACCGGCCCGGAAGACCCGTGCCGCCCCTCAGCTACCGCCGGAACAAGCCACCTACTACTCTGCATAGTCGAACCAAACTGGTTGCCGGCAGGAGGCTATTCGAAGATGACGTTCCATACCCCTCGGGTGGTCATGGCACTGCTCGCCGCAACCGCGCTCGTGGGCTGCAGCGCGGGCCAGATTTCGCAGACCGCCAGCCAGGAGCCCGCAGTCAACGGAACGGTCGGCAACCAGGGCCAACTCGCGCTGCGCAACGTGCATCTGCAGGCCGTCGAGACCGGTGACGCGTTGCAGCCGGGCAGTGAGGTCCCGCTGATCCTCACCATCACCAACCAGTCCGCGCAGGAAGACGACAAGCTGATCAAGATCAGCACCGACGTCGGCAAGGTCACACTGACCCCGAGCCCGGCTCCGATCCCGGTCAGCGGCGCGCTCGCGATCGGCTCGCCCGACGGCCTGGGCGATCTGGGCGTCATCGAAGATCAGAACAGCGCCACGGCGACCGTCACGCTGGACGAGCCGATCCGCAATGGCTTGAACTATGCGTTCACCTTCGAGTTCGAGAACGCCGGCAGCGTCGAGCTCGAGGTGCCGATCTCGGCCGGCAACGCGGAGCGGCAGGGCGGCGACGCGCTGAGCGCGCACTGAGTGCGCAGCCGCGCCTGACCGGATCTGTCGGTGGCAACCGATAGCGTTTCCAGGCGTGAGCAAGGTGGGATCGCGGGCGCGTAGCCAGTATCGCTGTACCGAATGTGCGCACGTCACCGCCAAATGGGTGGGCCGCTGCCCGGAGTGCGGCACCTGGGGCACTGTCGAAGAGGCCGCGGTGCTCACCTCGCTGGGCGGGCGCGCCCACCGCGCCATCGCGCCGGCGTCGGCGGCCGTGCCGATCAGTTCCATCGACCCCGACCACACCCGGCACTACGGCACCGGCGTCAGCGAACTCGACCGGGTGCTCGGCGGTGGGATCGTGCCGGGTTCGGTGACGTTGCTGGCCGGCGAACCCGGGGTCGGGAAATCCACCCTGCTGCTCGAAGTGGTGCACCGCTGGGCGCAGCAAGGTCGGCGCGCGCTGTACGTCTCCGGTGAGGAATCCGCCGGCCAGATCCGGATGCGGGCCGAACGCACCGGGTGCACGCACGACGAGGTGTATCTGGCCGCCGAGTCCGACCTGGATCTGGTGCTGGCGCACATCGAGACCGTTCAGCCCACGCTGGTGATCGTCGACTCGGTGCAGACGTTGTCGACCACCGACACCGACGGCGTCACCGGTGGCGTCACCCAGGTCCGCGCCATCACCACGGCCTTGACCAGCTGTGCGAAATCGGCCAAGCAGCCGCCCATGGCGATGGTGCTGGTCGGTCATGTCACCAAGGACGGCGCGATCGCCGGGCCCCGCTCGCTCGAGCATCTGGTGGACGTGGTGTTGCACTTCGAAGGTGACCGCAACTCGGCGCTGCGCATGGTCCGCGGAGTCAAGAACCGGTTCGGCGCGGCCGACGAGGTCGGCTGTTTCATGTTGCAGGACAACGGGATCGAGTGTGTCGCCGACCCTTCCGGCTTGTTCATGGATCAGCGCCCGGAGCCGGTGCCGGGTACCGCTGTGACGGTGACGCTGGACGGTAAGCGCCCGCTGATCGGTGAGATCCAGGCGCTGGTGGCCACCCGCGAGGTGCAATCCCCGCGACGCACGGTCAGCGGGGTGGACTCGGCCCGGGCGGCGATGACCACCGCGGTACTGGAAACCCGGGCCAAGGTGCCGATCGGCAACCGTGACGTCTATTTGTCCACCGTCGGCGGCATGCGGCTGACCGACCCGTCCTCGGATCTGGCGGTGGCGCTCGCGGTCACCTCGTCGGTGCTCGACCTGTGTTTGCCGTCGTCGGTGGTTGCGATCGGGGAGGTCGGGTTGGCCGGTGATCTGCGTCGGGTCACCGGGATGGAGCGTCGATTGGCCGAGGCAGCCCGGTTGGGCTTCAGCACGGCGCTGATCGCCCCCGGCGTGAAGTCGACACCGGCCGGCATGAAGGTGATCGAGGTGGCCACCGTGGGAGATGCGCTCAGGACCCTGCTGGACATCGCGGCGGCGCCGGCCAGCAAACCTCCCGAGGTCAAGGCGGCGTCGCGAACCGAACTCAAACTGGTGGACCAACACCCCAAGTCCGCCGACTACGGGGACAATGGCTGACCATGGCCACCGCCAAGCAAAGCGTCAGCAATGCGCTACCCGCGCGCCCGACGCTGCGCGAGACCATCGCCCGACTCGCTCCGGGCACCCCGCTGCGGGACGGGTTGGAGCGCATCCTGCGCGGCCGCACCGGCGCGTTGATCGTGCTCGGCTACGACGACGGCGTCGAGGCGATCTGCGACGGCGGTTTCTCGCTGGACATCCGCTACGCCCCCACTCGCCTACGCGAACTGTCCAAGATGGACGGGGCCGTGGTGTTGTCCACCGACGGCAGCCGGATCGTGCGCGCCAATGTTCAGCTGGTGCCGGACCCGTCGATTGCCACCGACGAATCCGGCACCCGGCACCGTTCGGCGGAACGCGCAGCCGTGCAGACCGGCTATCCGGTGATCTCGGTGAGCCATTCGATGAGCATCGTGACGGTGTACGTCGGCGGCGAGCGGCATGTGGTGGCGGACTCGGCCACCATCTTGTCGCGGGCCAACCAAGCGATCGCCACGCTGGAGCGCTACAAGGCGCGCTTGGTCGAGGTCAACCGGCAGCTGTCGGCGGCCGAGATCGAGGACTTCGTCACGCTGCGCGATGTGATGACCGTGGTGCAGCGTTTGGAGATGGTGCGCCGAATCGGCCTGGAGATCGACGGTGACGCGGTGGAACTCGGCACCGACGGACGCCAATTGCGGCTGCAGCTGGAAGAACTGCTGGGCGGCAACGACACCGCCCTGGAGCTGATCGTGCGGGATTACCACGCCAACCCGGACCCCCCGTCGAAGGCTCAGGTCGTCGCCACGCTGAGCGCGCTCGATGTGCTGTCGGATGCCGAGCTGCTCGACTTCACCGCGCTGGCGCAGGTGTTCGGCTACCCATCCACCGGCGACGCGCAGGACACCGCGTTGAGTGCCCGGGGCTACCGCGCGATGGCCGAGATTCCGCGCCTACAGTTCGCCCACGTCGACTTGTTGGTCCGTACCTTCGGCTCACTGCAGGGGCTGTTGGCGGCCAGTGCCACCGATCTGCAATCGGTCGACGGCATCGGCGCCATGTGGGCCCGACACGTCCGTGAAGGACTGTCACAGCTGGCCGAATCCACGATCGCCGACCGGCTGGCCTGAACCAGTCCGAGCGGGCGTCAGGCGCCGGGTTCGGCGGGCGGCGCCTCTTCCGGTGCCGGCTCGGCCGGCGGGGCCTCTTCTGCCGGCGCTTCGCCGGACCCCTCGGCGAGGATGAACGGCACCGACGCCGACCTCAGGTTGCCCAGCTGCACCACCAGGTTGTAGGTGCCGGGCCCGATCGGCTCACGCGGCAGCGGGCACTGCGGAGCCGAGTCCATCCCGGTCCAGGTGACCTCGGTGGTCACCTGCTCCCCCGGGTTGAACGTCTTGACCAGGGTTTCCTCCGAGGGCGCGCAGTCCAGGTTGGACCACAGCCGCTGGTTGTCCAGCGAGTAGACGTAGGCCGACAGCACCGATGCGCCGACGTCGCGCTGGCAGGCGACCAGTCCGATGTTGGTGACCACCATGGTGAACTTGGGCTGATCCCCGACGGCGTACTGCGGGGCGTTGGTGATGCCCTTGACCGCCAGCGTGCTGTCCGGGCAGTCATCGCCGGCCTGCAGGATGGGCGGCGGCACCACCGCGGTGGTCGGGGTGGGTGTCGGCGCCGGCGCCTCACTGGCCGGTGGCACGACGGGGGATTTGACGTCCGGGGCGGGGGTCTGGCCCAGCGGGCCTTGCGAGGTGTTCGGCTGCTCGGCCTGGTCGGCCGGCGCAGCTTCGTCGGACCCACCACTGAACACGATCACGGCGATGACGACGACGATCGCGAAGACCAGCGCCGCCACGCCGGCCGCAAGTGCCCTACGACGCCGGTAGATCTCCGGCGGTAGCGAGCGAGGCGGTTCGGTATCCAACACGGCTCTCACGGTAAGGCCAGGTCACCGCAAGCCGTCCGACCCGGCGCGGCGTGTCGCTACCTGGTTTGGAACGGCGGAGGGAGTAGTGGGGCCACCAGAACCACCGCCCCAACAACACCGCCAGCGCGGGTACCACGAACGCCCGGATCACCAGGGTGTCGATCAGCAGGCCGACTGCGATGGTCGAGCCGATCTGCGCGATGCTGAGCACGGTGCTGCCCAGCAGCGCCGCCATCGTGAGCCCGAACACGATTCCCGCCGTGGTCACCACACCGCCGGTGGCCCCGAACGCCCGGATCACACCGGTCTTGATGCCGGCGGTGGCCTCTTCGCGCAACCGCAGCGCCAACAGCAGGTTGTAGTCGGCACCCACGGCCACCAGCGCGATCATCGCGATCGGCGGTACCGCCCAATGCAGCGGATGACCCAGCAGGTGCTGCCAGATCAGCACCGCGGCGCCCAGCGCCGAGGCGAACGACACCGCGACGGTCCCCACCACCCCCAGCCCCGCCACCGGACTGCGCAGCATCACCGCCATGATCGCGAAGATCAACACCAGCACCGCGCCGACCAGCAGGCGCAGGTCACCGGCCCACAGCAGCTGCAGATCGCGGGTGGCGGGCCCGACGCCCCCGAGGTGCACCGAGGTCGGCGTCAACGTGCCCTCCTTGGTCGCTTCGCGCACCGCGGTGTCGACCTGGCGTGCCCGTTGCGCACCGTCGGCGCTCCACTCCCGGCCCTCACCGAACACCAGCAGCCGGGTGGCCCGACCGTCCGGGGAGATCAGCGCGTTCAGCGCAGTGGCAAGTCGCGGATCGGACAGCGCCCGCTGCGGCAGATAGAAGCCGGCTGCGCCACTGCCGACGAACTGGGCCTGTAGCTCGGCGAGATAATCGGTGAACTCCCGTAGCCGTGGGCCCAGCGTGTCGGCCATGGCGGCGATCTCGCGGCTGGCACCGCGCGCCTGCCGCAGGGCCGTGTCCAGCTGCGCCGCGACGCCCGGCAAGTCCCGGAAGGCTCCTGCAGCGGTATCCGATCCGTCGGCCAACTTCGCTGCCCCACTGGACAATTCGGAGGAGCTGCGAACCATGTCGTCCACCGGTGAGACCACCCGGTCGACCGTCGAGCACAGCAGGTCGTTCGGACAATTGGGGTGCCCGGCGACGAATGCACGCAACGGATCCAGATAACTCGACACCGTGCTGACGTTCCGCTGCAGGCCGGTCATCCCGGATTGCATATCGGTTGCCGCTGCACCGATCTCACCGAACGCCCGATCACCCTGCCGGAGTCCGCCGCCGAGCTGAGCCACCCCGTGCTGCAGACCGGCCAACATCTGGTCCAGTTCCTCGACCCGACTCAACCGCTCGGTCAACGAGTCGACTGCGGTACGGAGTTGGTCACCGATCAGGCCGGCCTGGTAGGTCAACGTCGCCTCCTGCGGCACCGTGCCGACCGGACGACTCGCCGACTGCACCTTCAGTACACCCGGAATCTCCATCAGCGCCCGCGTGATTCGTTCGATCGCGATCAGCCCGGCCGGGTTGCGCAAATCGTGGTCGGCGGCCACGGTCACGATGACGGGCAACAGGTGATTGGCCGGAAAGTGCTGGTCGGCGACCGCGTAGCCGCGGTTGGATTCGACGTCGTCCGGCGTCGCGGCCGGCTCGTCCCAGCCGATCCGCAGGGCGAGCAGCGGCAGCGCCAACACGAAGACCAGGGCGCCGGCGGTCACCAGGATAGGTCCGGGCCACCGGGCAACCGAGGTGCCGATCCGTCGCCAGCGCCGGACCGCCCGCGAACCGGCCCGCGGCTCGGCGAAGCCGAACCGCGCAGCGAGTGCCAACAGCGCCGGTGTGAGCGTCAGTGCGGCCGCCATCGCCACCAGAATTCCGATGGCGCAAGGGATTCCCGCGCTGCGCAGCATGCCGACGTCGGCAAAGCCCAAGACCGCCAAGGCAACCGAGACGGTCAGGCCCGACCCGATCACCACCGGAGCGGTGCCGCGATAGGCGGCCGTCAGTGCCGGCCCGGGCCCGATACCGCGGCGCCGGCCCTCCTGATAGCGGCCGATCAGGAAGATGCCGTAGTCGGTACCCGCACCGAGCATCATCGCCGCCAGCAGGGCCACCGAGAACAGTGATACTTCCAGCACTCCCGCTGCCCCCAATGCCGCGATGATCGGGCGGGCAACGCCCAGCGCCAATCCCACCGAGAGCAACGGGATGGCCGCACTGATCGGCGAGCGGTACACCACGAGCAACAGCACCAGGATCAACGCCACGGTGGCCGCGGTGATCGCCAGCATCTGTCGGTCGATCGCGGAGAACTCGTCGGCGATGGTGGCGCCCGGCCCGGTGACGTACACCGAAAGACCTGCCGGCGTGGGTAACTCGGCCAGCGTGCTGCGCAGCTTCGAGACCGCTTCGCCGGCCTGGCCGGTGCCCAGCCGGCCAGCCAGGCGCAGCATCACGCTGACCGCCTGCCGGTCCGGGCTTTGAGCGGCGTCCGCGGTGACCGGGTCGCTCCACAAATCGGTGATCGCCTGGACGTGTTCGGGATCGGCGCGCAGTGCCGCGATCAGGGTGTCGTAGAACTTGCGATCCGCCGCTGTCAGCGGCGCGTTGCGTTCCAGCACGACGTAATTGAGATTGTCACCGGCGGGTTCACCGAACTGCTCGGCCGACGCGCGCGCCGCGATCGAGCTGGGCGCGTCGTCGGGCATGAAGGACCGGGTGTGGGTCTCGACCACCCGCTCGAGTTGCGGCACGGCCAGATTGCCGATGCCGGCGGCAATCAACCACGCGGCCAACACCGCGATCGACACCACGGTGGCACGCCGCATCCGGCGATCCGTCCAAAGCACGGTTCGAACTTATTGAGCCGGCCCGGAGCGGCGCGTCGTGCCGCGGACCACTTGCGGTCTCCTACCACGGTAGGAGACGGTGTCCGGCCACGGCATGATGGCCGGCCACGGTTCGGGCCACTACCATGATGCAGTGCTACGCCCGATCACGGAATACCTGAAGGCTCGGCTGCGCAAGCGGCTCGAGCTCGTTCCGCTCGGGTTCTCGCCGATCTTCGGGATCACCATCGATGTCGCGATGGTGTTGATCGTGGCGGTGGCCACCCTGCAGCGGCCGTCCGCCGACCTGCTGGTGTGTGTGCTGGCGATCGTGGTCGCCTGTTCACCGGATGTGGTGCTGTTCTTCTCCGGAATCAGCTTCAAGGCGTCGATCATCTGGACCGTCACCATGGTCAGCACTGCGATCTTCCTGTTCGGCACCGCTACCCCGATCCCGTGGGATTTCGCGCCGCTGCTGCTCACCTTGGGGGTGGGCACCGCGGTCGCGCTGAGCCCGGTGCTCGTCGGGGTGTGGGCTGCCGGATCGGCTGCCGCACTGTTGATCCTGGCCGCCCAGCTGCACAACCTGGACGGCCTGGTGCTGTACTTGCCGATCCTCGGCATGGGCTGGCTGGTCGGCCTGCTGATGCGGGTCCAACAGCAGCTGATCGTCAAGCAGCACGAAGCGCAGGTCGCGCTGGCCGAACACGCCGCGGCCGATGAACGCCGTCGGATCGCCCGCGAGGTGCACGATGTGATCGCGCACTCGTTGAGCATCACGCTGCTGCATCTGACCGGCGCGCGTCGCGAGTTGCAGGTGGACGGTGACTCCGCGGAGGCCGTCGAGTCGCTGCAGCAGGCCGAACAGCTGGGCCGACAGGCGATGGCCGACATCCGGCGCACGGTGGGGCTGCTCGACGGCGGACCGATGGGCACCAACCCGGAACCCGGGATCGACGACATCGCCGGTCTGGTCGAAGACTTCCGGCGCGCCGGCCTGGACGTCGATCTGCGGGTCAACGGCCCGACCAGCACCGTGTCCGCAGCCGTCGGCCTGGCGCTGTACCGGATCACCCAGGAGTCGCTGGCCAATGTGGCCAAGCACGCATCCGATATGAAATGTGCGGTCCGCGTGCTCATCTCGACCAAGGCGGCCACGGTGACGGTGATCAACCGGTGCCCGGCGGCGGTGCGGGTGGCCGGTGAAGTCAAGGGCCGGGGCGTGCCGGGCATGCAGCAGCGGGTGGAGTTGCTCGACGGAACCATCGAGGCCGGTCCGAACGACGGTCACTGGCAGGTACGGGCGTCCATCCCGCTCGACGAACCGACCGGGTTCCGGCCGCCCTGGTGCAGGGAGTGAGCATGGACGACGACGAAGTGCACGTGCTGCTGGTCGACGATCAGGACCTGGTGCGCTCCGGGTTGCGACGGATCCTGCGCCGGCGGGACGGCTTCGTCATCGTCGACGAGTGCGCCGACGGTGACGAAGTGCCTGACGCGGTGGCCCGCAGCAAACCCGATGTGGTGGTGATGGATCTGCGGATGAAGCGGGTCGACGGCATCGAGGCCACCCGCCGACTGGTCGACGCCGGCGGGCCGCCGGTGTTGGCGCTGACCACCTTCAACGAGGACGACCTGCTGTCCGGGGTATTGCGGGCCGGCGCATCGGGTTTCGTGCTGAAGGACTCATCGGCCGAAGAGTTGATCCGCGCGGTGCACGCCGTTGCGCGCGGAGATTCCTTCTTGGACCCGGCGGTCACCTCCCGGGTGCTCAACACCTACCGGCAGGCTCCGCCGGCGCTGCCGGTGGACACCGTAGCGGAGTTGACCGCTCGCGAGCTGGAGGTGCTGCGCCTGATTGCCAAGGGGCACTCCAACTCTGAGATCGCCGCCGAGTTGTTCATTTCCGAGGTGACGGTCAAGAGTCACATCGGCCGGATCTTCGGCAAGCTTGATCTGCGCGACCGTTCGGCTGCGATCGTCTACGCCTACGACCACGGCCTGGCGGTACCGCGCTGACGCTGTGCGGGGTGCAGTCTCGGCGGCCCGGGACGTCGGACTTGCGGCTACTCGCCGATGTCGCCGACAGTGGCGCGCAGCGAAGCCCGGCCGTCGGCGAGGTGGTAGGTCACCCCGACGATCGCCAGCGTGCCCTGGTCGATCTTCTCCTTGATCACCGTGGACCGGGCCACCAATTGGGTTCCGGTCTCGATCACGTGGCGGGCCTCGAACTCGTCGATCGTGCTCAGACCGTCCCGGCGGCCGAGCAAAATCGAGGAGGTGACCCGCTCGACCACGTCGCGCACGTAGCCGGTCTGCAGCTCGCCGTTGTCCAGCGCGTCCACCGCCGCCGAGACCGCGCCGCAACTGTCGTGGCCGAGCACCACGATCAGCGGCACGTCGAGCAGCGACACGGCGTACTCCACCGAGCCCAAGACGGCCGAATCGATGACGTGACCAGCCGTGCGGACCACGAACATGTCGCCCAGGCCCTGGTCGAAGATGATCTCGGCGGCCACCCGGCTGTCACCGCAACCGAACACCACCGCGGTCGGTTTCTGCGAGGACGCCAGGCTGCTGCGGTGGGCGATGCTCTGGCTGGGATGCAGTGGTTTGCCCGCGACGAAGCGCTCGTTACCCTCCTTGAGTGCCTTCCATGCGGTTACTGGGCTGGTATTCGGCATACCCGACATTGTGCACCCAACCCCCGAGGGTGGCGCGGTGAGGTTCCCCGCCGCGCCGCTGCTGGCTTGGTTCGACCAGGCCGGCCGCGACCTGCCGTGGCGACATCCCGAGACCAGCGCGTGGCAGATCATGGTCAGCGAATTCATGCTGCAGCAGACCCCGGTGGCCCGGGTGCTGCCGATCTGGCTGGACTGGGTCGACCGCTGGCCGACACCGTCGGCCACCGCGGCGGCCAGTGCCGCCGACGTGCTGCGGGCCTGGGGAAAGCTGGGCTACCCACGCCGAGCCAAGCGGCTACACGAATGCGCCCAGGTACTGGCCACCGAGTACGGCGACACCGTGCCCGACGACGTCGAGACCCTGTTGACCCTGCCGGGGGTCGGCAGCTACACCGCCCGCGCGATCGCCTGTTTCGCCTATCAGCAATCGGTGCCGGTGGTGGACACCAACGTTCGCCGTGTGGTGGCCCGTGCCGTGCATGGTCGCGCCGAGGCCGGCGCGCCGTCGAAGCGCGATGAGTCCGAGGTGGCCGCGCTGCTGCCCGACGACGACAGCGCGCCTCGCTTCTCGGCCGCACTGATGGAGTTGGGCGCTATCGTCTGCACCGCCCGGTCACCGAAATGTGGTGTCTGCCCGCTGGATTCGTGTGCATGGCGGGCGGCCGGGCATCCCCCTGCAACCGCACCTGCGAAGCGGACCCAGAAGTACGCGGGTACCGACCGGCAGGTGCGGGGCCGGTTGCTCGACGTGCTGCGCGGCAGGCCCGGTCCGGTCAGCCGCGCCGAACTCGACGTGGCCTGGCTCTCGGATACCGCGCAGCGTGACCGCGCGCTGCACTCCCTGCTGGTCGACGGGTTGGTGGAGCAGACCGATGACGGTCGCTTTGCGTTGTGCGGCGAGGGTGGGCGTTAAGCCGTTACCTCACACACGTTTTCGCAGTAGAAGCTGCGGCGGTAATCCGACGGGGTGACCCCGACGATCCGGCGGAAGTGGTGGCGCAACAACGTCGCGCTGCCGAATCCGCAGCGGTCGGCGATGCGGTCGATGTCGAGGTCGGACTCTTCGAGCAGTCGGCGCGCGTAGAGCACCCGCTGATCGGTCACCCACTGCATCGGGGTGGTGCCGGTCTCCTCCACGAAACGGCGGGCAAAGGTCCGCGCCGACATGTTGGCCTGGCGGGCCAACGAGGCCACGGTGTGCACCCGGTGCAAGTTGCCCAAGATCCAATCGAGTTGCGGGGCAAAGCCTTCCGAGCAGCGAATCGGGACCGGCTGATTGATGTACTGACGTTGGCCGCCGTCGCGCTGCGGGGCGACCACCATCCGCCGGGCGATCGCATTGGTCACCGCGCTACCCAACTCGCGGCGCACCAGATGCAGACAGGCGTCGATACCCGCGGCGGTGCCGGCGCTGGTGATCAGGTTGCCGTCGTCCACGAACAGCACGTTGCGGTCGACCTTGGCGGTGGGGTGCCGGCGCGCCAGTTCGTCGGCGTACATCCAGTGCGTGGTGCAGGCGCGGCCGTCGAGCAGACCAGCGGCGCCGGCCAGGAAGGCACCTGAGCACACGGTCAAGATGATCGATCCGGCGTCGGCGGCGGCACGCACCGCATCCAGCGCCTGCTGCGGGTAGTGCCCGATGCCGGCGATCGCCGGGACGGCCACCAGGTCGGCACCGGCCAGTCCGCTCAGATCGTGGTCGGGTGTCACGCTGGCGCCGACCGTCATCCGGACCGGCTCACCGGCCTGCAGACCGCAGACCTTGAAGTCGAGCTTCGGCACCCCGTCGGCGGAGCGGTCGATACCGAAGACTTCGCAGACCACGCCGAACTCGAAGGGCGCCAGTCCGTCGAGCGCCAGTGTCGCCACCTTCGAAAGCATGGCAGCATTTTATCTCGGGAGCCCAGAATGCCAGGTCAGGTCAGGTCAGGCCGGACAGGAAATCTTCTACGGCCTGCCGGTAGATCTCCGGGGCGTCGTCGTGCACGAGATGCCCGGCGCCCGGCACCTGCAGATAACTGGTCCGGAACCCGATCTCATGCATCCGGCTCATCTGCCCGGGTGGCGCCACCGAATTACCCGCCTCGATCAACAGGGTCGGGACCCGCACCGCCGACCACTGCTCCCAGTAGGCCCGCCGTCCCCATTCCGCGGCGATCTCCACCCAGCGGGTCATCGACCCGTGCAGCCGCCAGCCGGTGCAGGTGCGGTCGAGAGCCTCCAGGAAGTAGCGCCCGGCCACCGGACCGAACTCGGCCAGCACCGCTGCCTCGCCGTCGAACTCCACCGGCAGTGAGTGCAGCCACGGTTCCCACGGGCCAGTGGTGCGACCGCGGAAATCCGGTGCCATGTCCTCCACCACCAGCGCGCTCACCAGCTCGGGCCGGTGCGCTGCCAGACACCACGAGTGCAGCCCACCCATGGAGTGCCCGATCAGTACGGCCGGCTCGCCCAGCTGCGCAACGGCCGCGCCGAGTTGGTCGACGAAGTATTCGGTGCTGATCGGGTGCGGGTCGTCGACGTCGCGACCGCGGTGCCACGGCGCGTCGTAGGTGTAGACCGACCCGTGCGCCGCAAGCCACGGCACCTGGCGCGACCAGGTGCTGCCGCGCCCCATCAGGCCGTGCACCAGTACCAGCGGTCGCCCACTCCCGGCTTGAAAGGTCAACGGTTCGATAGCCATGCCGAAGCGGTAGCCTAGCTGCATGGCTGTGGTGAAGATCAACGCAATCGAGGTCCCCAAGCAAGCTGGTCCGGAGTTGGAGAAGCGGTTCGCCAACCGCGCCCACTCGGTCGACGACCAGCCGGGCTTCCTCGGCTTCCAGCTGCTGCGCCCGGTGAAGGGCGAGGACCGCTACTTCGTCGTGACGCAGTGGGAGTCCGACGAGGCGTTCCAGGCCTGGGCCTCCGGTCGGGCCGCCGATGCCCACAAGAGTGAGCACGCCAACCCCGTCGCTACCGGCGCCTCGCTGCTGGAATTCGAAGTCGTGCTCGACGTGGTGGCCTCCGACGCCAAGAAGGACTGACGTTTCGCGACGGCTGTCGGCGCTGCTGAGCAGCGCGGTCTTACTGATCGGTGCAACCGGCACCGGCCTGGTTTCCGGCTGCGCGCAGACCAGTGCGCCGGCGCAAGCGGGTCTGGGCGGGGAGCAGATCTCCACTGACACCGCCCAGGGTGTGCGTGCCAAGCAGGTCGTGGAGATGCTCAACTCCGACTGGCCGATCGGCACCCACGGCGTGCAGACGCTGACCACTCCGGACGCGGTCGAATACGTCAACGACATCATGACCGGCATGTGGTACGAGCGGCCCTACCGAGTCGAAGGTGTCGACATCATGGCCGGTGAGGCCGAACTGCACCTGGTGAGCTCCTACGGCGCCAAGCAGAGCGTCTTCTTGCGGATCGATGACGAGACCCTGGTCGATCAGTTCATCCTGACCACGCAGCCGCCGGAGATCCGGGACTGGCCCGATGTCGATGCCGCGCTGAGCGCGTCCGGCGCCCGCTACTCGTATCAGGTGTCCAAGATCGTCGACGGCACCTGCGAACCGCTGGCCGGCAGCAACACCTCGACGCCGCTGCCGCTGGCTTCGATCTTCAAGCTGTACGTGCTGTACGCGGTCGGGCAGGCCGCCAAGGCCGGCACATTGTCCTGGGACGACCCGCTGACCATCCGCGACGAGGACAAGTCGCTGATCTCGCCGGCCTTCGACGACCTGCCGGACGGCAGCATCATCTCGGTGCGCGACGCCGCCGTGCAGATGATCGCGGCCAGCGACAACTTGGCCACCGACCTGCTGATCGAACGGGTCGGCACCCGCGCCGTCGAACAGGCCCTCGCCGACGCCGGCCACCACGACCCGGCCAGCATGACGCCGTTCCCCACCATGCACCAGTTGTTCTCGATCGGCTGGGGCAAACCCGACCTGCGCGAGCAGTGGCGCAACGGCGACCATGCCGAACGGGTTCGGCTACTCGAAGATGCCGGCGCCCGGCCGCTGGAACCGGCCCAGGAACGCGCGCATGAGCCGGCCTCGGCCTACGGCATCGAGTGGTACGGCACCGCCGAGGACATCTGCCGTGCGCACGCCGCGATCCAGCGCGCGGCCACCGGCGCCGCCGCACCGATGCGGGACGCGATGTCGGAGAACGCCGGCGTCGACCTGGATCGCGCCCAGTGGCCCTACATCGGCGCCAAGGCCGGTAACCTGCCCGGCGAGTTGACGTTCAGCTGGTATGTGGTCGACCGCGGTGGACAGCCCTGGGTGCTCAGCATGCAGACCAACTGGGACCGCTACCACGGCAAGAACGCCGCCGGCTGGCTGATGTCGATCATCGAGCAGATGTTCGTACTGATCCCGACCACCGGCTGACCGACCCGCTCAGTTCCGCAGCGTCCAGGCCGGTCCCCGGTGATGCAGCGAAATCTGGTTCAGCGGGGTTATGTCGATGCGCCAGAATGATTCTGGCGGCGCATCGAGGGTCACCAGGATCGCGGCTCGCAGCACCGCGGGGTGGCTGACCGCGGTGCAGCGCCCGCCGGCGTCGGCCACCGCGTCCAGCCAACCGCGCACCCGCTCGATCAGCGCGACGATGGATTCGCCGCCATGCGGCGCCGCGGCCGGGTCGGTCAACCAGCGCGCGAGCAGGTCGGGTTGGACGCCGTCGAGCGGCGCGCCGCGCCAGCTTCCCAGGTCGAGGTCGGCCAGTTGCGGCCACACTTCGGCGGACAGCCCGAGCAGTTCGGCGGTCTGACGGGCCCGCAGCTCGGGTCCGCACAGCGCCGTGGCGGCCCGCTCGACCGTCTCGCCCGCGAGTTCCCGCGCGGCACCGACCTGTCGTCGTCCCAGCGCGCTGACCGGCTCGTCACCGGGAAACCGTCCGGCCGACATGGCCTCGGTCATCGCGTGCGAGACCAACGTCAGCCGGACGACCTCGCTCAGGTCAGCTGCTCCTGCCGCTTACCGTCGAGCAGTCGGGATGCCAGCACCCCGAATACCAGTCCGATGGTCGCCCAGATGATCACCTGGGTGCCGAGGGTGAACAATCGGAACTCATAGAGATCGGTCGCCGGGAAGCCCTCGAACACGATGTTGCCGGCGTCGTCGCGCAGCGGTCCGGGGATCTCGTCGATGGTCGGCATGAGCAGGAACACCACGCCCATCGAGACGATGTAGTCCGCGGCGCCGAGCAGCGCAGCGTTCCATGTCCCGAAGCGCGGAGCCAGCCGTCGGGCCAACAACACCGACCCGATGAACAGCCCGGCCGAGAGCGCCACCAGCAGCAGATACAGCAGGGTGCGCTGCGTGATGGTCTCGTCCACACTGGTCGCCGGCGGGCTCGGCGGGTACTTCAGCGCCGGCACGATCCACAACGAGACCAGCATGCCGCCGGCCACCAGCGCCGCCAGCGCCCGCGCCGAGAGGTTGGTCCGGCCGTAGACCACGCAGAACACCACGGCGAACAACGCGCCCAGCGCGACGCTGAACGCCAGCACACCCAACCCCATACCGACGTTGGACTGCACGGCGCGGGTGAACAGTTCACCGCCCTCGCCATGACTGTGACCGCCGCCGGCGTGCGACTCCAGGGCTTCGTGGGCCGCCGAGGTGCCGTCCTCGAAGTCGATGGCCCGGGCGATGATCGGCTCGATGAAGATCTTCGACCAGACGAATGCGAACACACCTGCCAGGGCGCCGGCCAGAATGCCGCGCCAAATGATTTGTCTTTCCATCAGTGGCAGGGGAAACCGAGGAGGTGGCGGGCGTCATGCACGAATTCGTGGATGTACATGCTGTCGCCGAACACCGAGGTGGCGCCCTGATCCACCCCGACGAAGTACAGCACCAGCAGGGCGAGGAACGCTGTGCCGGACAGCCAGGCGACGGACTTGGTGGCCGACAGGTCGACGGCGCCAGCGCGGCTGGGATGTGCCTGTGCTGAAGTCATGTGGTGGACCTTTCTGGGATTACGCGTCCCACTCTCAGGGCGACGGGTCCCGGGTCTGACTATGGACAGTGGCGCGACCGTTCTGGATTTTCACCAGATTCCGCGGCCCGTCGGTACCCGAGTATCTTAGCCAGTCCCGCCCGGCGTCCGCGAGATCATCCGGACACTCCCCGCACACTCTGTGCAACCAGGGCACACCAGCGAGCAGTTTCGCGTGCACTCCCCGCACACTCTGTGCAACCAGGGCACACCTGAAGGCAGTTCATGTGCCGCAAACGCCGAGAAGCCGCCCAAACCTGGTTTGGGCGGCTTCCGACGGTGCGCGTTATTCGGCTGCGGCAGTCGATCCGGCACCCGAGGCGCCGGCACCGGCGAGGTCGGGCTCGCTGGCCGCCGACTTCTGGGCTCCGCTGAAGGTGAACCGGGCGTCTTCGCCGGCACCCTCGCCGTCCCAGTTCTCGACGTCGACCGTGACGACCTGTCCCGGACCGACCTCCTCGAACAGGATCTTCTCCGACAGCTGGTCCTCGATCTCGCGCTGGATGGTCCGGCGCAGTGGCCGGGCACCGAGCACCGGATCGAAGCCACGCTTGGCCAGCAGGGCCTTGGCCTTGTCGGTCAGCTCCATGGCCATGTCCTTGGCCTTGAGCTGGTTTCCGACCCGGCCGACCATCAGGTCGACCATCTGGATGATCTCGTCCTGCGTCAGCTGGTGGAACACGATGATGTCATCGATGCGGTTGAGGAACTCCGGGCGGAAGTGCTTCTTGAGCTCGTCGTTGACCTTGAGCTTCATCCGCTCGTAGTTGTTCTCGCCACCACCCTGGGTGAAGCCCAGCCCGACGGCCTTGCTGATGTCGGAGGTACCCAGGTTCGAGGTGAAGATCAACACGGTGTTCTTGAAGTCGACCGTGCGACCCTGACCGTCGGTGAGGCGGCCGTCCTCGAGCACCTGCAACAGCGTGTTGTAGATCTCCTGGTGGGCCTTCTCGATCTCGTCGAACAGCACCACCGAGAACGGCTTGCGCCGCACCTTCTCGGTGAGCTGACCGCCCTCTTCGTAGCCGACGTACCCCGGCGGGGCACCGAACAGCCGCGAAGCGGTGAACCGGTCGTGGAACTCGCCCATGTCGATCTGGATCAACGCGTCGTCGTCGCCGAACAGGAACTCGGCCAGCGCCTTGGACAGCTCGGTCTTACCGACACCGGACGGGCCGGCGAAGATGAACGAGCCGGACGGCCGCTTGGGATCCTTCAGGCCTGCCCGGGTACGCCGGATGGCCTTGGAGACCGCGGCGACCGCATCCTTTTGGCCGATGATCCGCTTGTGCAGCTCGTCTTCCATGCGCAGCAGCCGAGTGGTTTCCTCCTCGGTGAGCTTGAACACCGGGATGCCGGTCCAGTTGCCCAGCACCTCGGCGATCTGTTCGTCGTCGACCTCGGCGACCACGTCGAGGTCACCCGAGCGCCACTGCTTCTCCCGCTCGGCGCGTTGGGCGACCAGCTGCTTTTCCTTGTCGCGCAGGTTGGCGGCCTTCTCGAAGTCCTGCGCGTCGATCGCGGACTCCTTCTCCCGGCGGGCGTCGGCGATCTTCTCGTCGAACTCGCGCAGGTCCGGCGGCGCGGTCATCCGGCGGATCCGCATCCGGGCCCCGGCCTCGTCGATCAGGTCGATCGCCTTGTCCGGCAGGAACCGGTCGTTGATGTAGCGGTCAGCCAGGGTGGCCGCGGCCACCAACGCACCGTCGGTGATCGAGACGCGGTGGTGCGCCTCGTACCGGTCCCGCAGGCCCTTGAGGATCTCGATGGTGTGCTCGACGGTGGGCTCGCCGACCTGCACCGGCTGGAACCGGCGCTCCAGGGCGGCGTCCTTCTCGATGTACTTGCGGTACTCGTCGAGCGTGGTGGCACCGATGGTCTGCAGTTCCCCGCGAGCCAGCTTGGGCTTGAGGATGCTGGCGGCGTCGATCGCGCCCTCGGCGGCACCGGCACCCACCAGGGTGTGCAGCTCGTCGATGAACAGGATGATGTCGCCGCGGGTGTTGATCTCCTTGAGCACCTTCTTCAGGCGTTCCTCGAAGTCACCGCGGTAACGGCTGCCGGCCACCAGCGAACCCAGGTCCAGCGTGTACAGCTGCTTGTCCTTGAGCGTCTCGGGCACCTCGCCGTGCACGATGGCCTGCGCCAGGCCCTCCACGACCGCGGTCTTGCCGACGCCGGGCTCACCGATCAGCACCGGGTTGTTCTTGGTGCGCCGGCTCAGCACCTGCATGACCCGCTCGATTTCCTTCTCCCGGCCGATGACCGGGTCCAGCTTGCCTTCCATGGCGGCAGCGGTCAGGTTGCGGCCGAACTGGTCGAGCACCAGCGAGGTGGACGGGTTGCCGGACTCGCCGCCGCGGCCGCCGGTACCGGCCTCCGCGGTTTCCTTGCCCTGATAGCCGCTCAGCAACTGGATCACCTGTTGCCGCACCCGGGTCAGCTCAGCACCCAGCTTCACCAGAACCTGGGCGGCGACGCCCTCGCCCTCGCGGATCAGGCCGAGCAGGATGTGCTCGGTACCGATGTAGTTGTGGCCGAGCTGCAGCGCCTCGCGCAGGCTCAGCTCCAGCACCTTCTTGGCCCGCGGCGTGAACGGGATGTGGCCGGACGGCGCCTGCTGGCCCTGGCCGATGATCTCCTCGACCTGGCTGCGCACGCCCTCCAGCGAAATACCCAACGACTCCAGGGACTTCGCCGCCACGCCTTCACCCTCGTGGATGAGTCCCAGCAGGATGTGCTCGGTACCGATGTAATTGTGGTTGAGCATGCGGGCCTCTTCTTGGGCCAGCACGACAACCCGACGGGCACGGTCGGTGAATCTTTCGAACATCCGTGGTTACCTGCTCTCTATCGCTTTCGGGCCTGCGCACCGAAGTGCACACAGCACCTGCCGTCCACTGTAGTGGGCGGGGCCTACCGGTGCCTTACCTTGGTGCCCCAACCAATGTGAACGCATCACAGCAACGACGAGGAAGGACCAAACGTTTCCGGTTGTGGTCCAGGTTGGCTTCGCCGGTAGCGAAAGTCAGCTGAGTTGTCGTCCGATGCCGTCATTCGGACCCGTGCGAGCCGGCGATTCGGCGACTACTTGGCCGCCGTTTCGGCCGCCGGTGGCGCAGGCCAGGTAACCATTCGGCCGCTGATCGGCGCCTACTTGGCCGCGTGGAAGGCCTCGATCACGTCGGCCGGGATCCGTCCCCGGGTCGACACGTTGTGACCGTTGCGACGCGCCCATTCCCGGATGGCGGCGCTCTGCTCACGGTCGATCGCGCCGCGACCGCGGCTCGAACTCGCCCGACCACGCCGACGGCCGCCGACCCGGCGTCCGGCTTCGACCCATTTCTTCAGATCGGAACGCAGTTTCGCCGCATTCTTGGTGGAAAGGTCGATCTCGTAGGTGACACCGTCGAGTCCGAATTCCACAGTTTCGTCAGCAGCGGCCTCACCGTCGAAATCGTCTACCAACGTGACGGTTACTTTTCTCGCCATTAGTGAAATGACCCTTCTGCATCGGGCTCGAAGTCGAGGATTGGCGGATCGTAAACTCCATCCGCGAACACCAATGTGCCACACTATTCGGTGGCTTTCAACAACGACGAGATCAGTGCAGTTCAGTTGCCGTGTCTACGCACAATCGGGAACAAAACCGTCTCCCGAATTGACAACCCGGTCAATGCCATCAACAAGCGATCGACACCCATTCCGGTACCAGTGGTCGGTGGCATCGCATGTTCCATCGCCGCCAGGAAATCCTCGTCGAGTTGCATCGCCTCGTCGTCACCGGCCGCGGCCGCCTTGGCCTGGGCCGCGAACCGTTCCCGTTGCACCACCGGATCGATCAGTTCGGAATAGCCGGTGGCCAACTCGAACCCGCGCACGTACAGGTCCCACTTCTCGACCACACCGTCGATGCTGCGGTGCTGACGTACCAACGGGCTGGTCTCCACCGGGAAGTCCTTGACGAATGCCGGCGTCCACAGCGTTTCGCCGACGGTGTGTTCCCACAGTTCCTCGACCAATTTCCCGTGTCCATAACCACGGTCGCGCGGAACTTCCAAACCGAGTCGATCGGCAATGCCGAACAGATACTCGGCCGAGGTGTCCGGCGTGATCTCTTCGCCCAGCGCTTCGGAGAGCGACGGATACATTTCGATCATCGGCCATTCGCCGCCAAGGTCGTAGCTGCTGCCGTCGGGTAGCGTGACCTGCCGCGTGCCGAGCGCCTCTTCGGAGACCTCTTGAATGAGTTCACGGGTCACGGTCGCAGAATCGTGATAGTCGCCGTAGGCCTGATAAGTCTCGAGCATCGAGAATTCGGGTGAATGCGTGGAATCGGCGCCTTCGTTTCGGAAGTTCCGATTCAGCTCGAAAACCTTGTCCAAACCACCGACCACACAGCGTTTCAAGAACAGTTCCGGGGCGATACGCAGATACAAGTCGGCGTCGAGGGCGTTGGAGTGCGTGACGAACGGCCGGGCTGCTGCACCGCCGGGCTGAACCTGCAGCATCGGCGTCTCGACCTCGAGGAAGCCGCGCCGTTCCATTCCGCTCCGGACCGCACGGACCACCGCGATCCGGGTCCGAGCGATGTCACGGGCGGCCGGGCGCACGATCAGGTCGACGTAGCGCTGCCGGACCCGGGTTTCCTCGCTCATCTCCTTGTGCGCGACCGGCAGCGGGCGCAATGCCTTGGACGCCATCTGCCAGGAGTCCGCGAGTACCGACAGTTCACCGCGCCGCGAGCTGATCACCTCGCCGTGCACGAAGACGATGTCGCCCAGGTCGACGTCGGCCTTCCAGTCGTCCAGAGCCTGCTGCCCGACACCCGCCAGGCTGATCATCGCCTGCAACTGGGTTCCGTCGCCGTCCTGCAGCGTGGCAAAGCACAACTTGCCCGAGTTGCGAGCGAACACCACCCGGCCCGCGACGCCGACGATCTCGCCGGTTTGGGTGTCGGCGGACAAGTCGGGGTGGGCGGCGCGCACTTCGGCCAGGGTGTGGGTGCGGGGGACGCCGACCGGGTACGGTTCGCGGCCGTCGGCCAACAGCCGTTCCCGCTTGCTCTGCCGGATCCGGAATTGCTCGGGCAGGTCAGGGCCGGTCAGATCCGGGTTCTCAGCAGCGCTCACAGGCTGCCAGCTTAAATGACCGCGCGACCCCAGCCGTCCACCGCGTCGGGCTGCACCACCTGACCGAAGTCGAGTTTGATGATTTGGTCGGCGCAGTGGAAGTACCGGTCGTCGTGCGTGATGACGATGACGGTCTTACCGCGCTTGGCCAGACCCGGGATGATCTCGGTGTAGAACACCTCCCGGAACCGGGGTTCCTGGTCGGCCGCCCACTCATCGAACACGTAGATGGCGCGGTCCTCGAGCAGCGCGGTCAACAGGGCCAACCGTTTGCGTTGGCCCTGGGAGAGATCCAGCGTGGACAGCTTGCCGTCCTGCACGCTGACCTTGTGCGCGATCTGCAGCCGCTCCAGCAGCGAACGCACTTCGTCGTCCAGGCCGGGGCGGTCGAAACCCAGGTAGTCCTCGAACAGGTAGAAATCGGTGAACACCGCCGCGGCGTTCTGGCGCAACAATTCGACGTTGCCGGCCCCGACCCGGTGCCCGTTGATGCTGACCTGACCGGACTCGGGCGCGTAGAGCCCGGTGATCAACTTGGCCAGGGTCGACTTGCCGCTGCCGTTGCCGCCGACGACGAAGGTCACCTCACCGGGTTCGAAGACCAGGTCCAGCGGGCCGAGGTGGAACCCGGGGCCGGCCAGATGTCCCGGCGGCGGGCCGGGCGGCAACAACGGCGGTGGGCCGCCGGGTCCCATCCCCGGACCGGGCGGCGGCGGTCCGGCACCCGGGGGCGGGCCGGGTTCGCCGCGATAGGTGTACCCCACGCTGTCGAGCACCAGCCGCGCCCACGGCAGGCCGTACTGACCGTCGCGCTCGGGATGCACACCGGTGGGTGGGCCCTGGATGGACAGGTTCATCGCGCGGATCTTCGCCAACGCGACATCGCCGCGCAGCAACTCCGGGATGTGCTGCATGAAGCTCTGCATCGGCATCGCCAGGTACATGGTGACCAGCACGTAGCTGACCATCACGGGTCTGGGCACACCCATGGCCGAGGCCATCACGAACAGCACCAGCGCCATGGTGAGCAGCTGCATCACCCGGCCGTAGCCGTGCGCGACCGCGAATCCGCTGTCCGCCGCGACGTTTTGCCGCCGCAGGTCGGCCGCGGCACCGAGCAGGTGGCGCTGCAGGAAATCGTGGCGGCGGGCCGGGTGCAGTTTGAGTTCCTTGATGCCCAGGGTCATCGCCTGGAATGAACCCAGCAGCTCGTCCTCGTGCTCGCGGGCCTGCCGGTAGATCCGCCGGATCCGGCGCAGGAACAGCTCGACGCCCATGATGCCCAACGCAGTTCCGCCGACGGTGGCCGCAAAGATCGGCCCGGACAGGATGGCCAGGAACACCAGGCAGCCCACGATGGTGACCAGGTCGACGCACACGCTCGGGATCGCGCTGACCGACCGGGACAAGGTCCGGATGTCCTCGGTCAGCGTCACGATCAGCCGGTGCATGCCCAACCGTTCGAGATGCTCGAGCGGTGCAGCCAGCACCCCGGCGCTCAACTGCGCCCGCATCTGGAAGATCGCCTGCTGGGTCAGCCGGATCAGCAGCACCTGCGACAGCACGCTGCCGGTCAGGGCCAGCACCGCGGTCAACGCGAAATGTCTTGGGTCAGCGCCCCGGTCGAGCACGCTGCTGATCAAGGACAGCAGGTAGGTGTTGGCCACCCCGCTGACCAAACCGGCCAGCATCACCCCGATGATCCGCGCCGGGGACAGACCGAACAGGAATCGGATGAGTTTCACCGTCGTATGCCCCTTTCTCGGTCTCGGATCAGCGCTGGACGATATCGAAGAGCATGCCTTCCAGCGCCACACCGGGCCCGAAGGAGAACGCCACACCGGTGGCCAGGTCAGTGCTGGGATCCAGGCCAGCGACCGGGTCGAGCACCATCGACTGCAGTACGAACAGCAGTGAGACGCTGAGCAGGTTGCCGTACCGGCGCAGCATCTCCCAGCTCACCGGCGCAGCCCCGGCATCCAGGCCCAACGAGCGCACCGATTCGGAGATCACCTTGGGGCCGCCGGGATGCACCGCCCACAGGTCCACGTCGACGATCGAAAGGTCATGTCGCGCCAACATTTCAGTGACAGCGGGACGCACACCCCGGTAGATGTAGTCGGGCAGTTGCGCCGACAGCTCACACAAGATGCCGTTGTGGTTGACGCCCAGCACGATGCCGTCGGCGGCACCCTCGAACAGCCGGGTGAAGCTCTCCCGCACCACCACCTTGCCGGGTGCCAGCGGCTGCTGTACCGCTCCGGCACCGATCACGACGGCAGCGCAGCCGTCACCGAACAGGCTGTGCGTGATGATGTCGTTGATGTGTCCGGCGAACACGGCGTTGACCGAACACAGTTCCAGGCAGATCACCAGGGCCTTGCGGTCCGGGTTGGCCCGGACGTAATCGGTTGCGGTGCGGATGCCGTTCATCGCCGCCGCACATCCCATGAAGTTGACGACCAGCCGAGATACCGTGGGGGCCAAGCCCAATCCGTTGACCACGGCGACGTCGACCCCGGGCGCGATGAAACCGGTGCTGGTGACGAACACCAACAACCCGATGTCGTCGACGGCGTCGGGCACGGCCTCGACCGCGCGGCGCGCGGTGTCCAGCGCCAACGGCGCGCCGTGCTGGTAGAACAACTGCATGCGGTCGCGGATGTTGCCGGATCCGCTGCGCAGCCCGTCGAACGTCGGGTCGAGCGGATCGACGGCCAGATGCCGAGTCTCGATCCGGGTGTTCTGGTAGATCCGGGCGATTCGCCGGCGGGTCGCCTCGTCGTCGACCAGATTCAGAACCTGTGCGGCCGCATCGGTTTGGCTCACCACCTGGTCCGGGTTGCCGGTGGCGATGCTCTCGATCACCGCCACGCTGGTGGGCGGGCTCGGCGGCAGCGGTGAACTCAGCGCGCCGTCTTGCTGGTGTGCCAGCGTCGATTCACTGTGCACCGTCATCTCTTCCTAACCTCGCTCACACCGAACCGAATCCGAAACCGGCTTTGGCGTAGTTGAATCCGTCCTTCCAGGCAGTCCACGACAGATGCTCGCGCACTACCCCCCACTCATTCTCGCGTGCCTGCCGGGAGGGTGTGAGCAGATAATTGCGTACCAGCTTGGGCAGTCGATCGGTCAGGAAGCTCTTCGCGGGTAACCACGGCACCCCGAACTTGGCCGCTTCCTCGGCCACCATCTGCTCACAGGCGATGTTGGCGTAACCGCTGCGCTGGAATGGCAGTACGTGGTGCACCCGGTGCGAGCTGAGTCCGGCCGACAGGAAGCAATCCAGATAGCGGTTGCCGACCACCTTCAGGTCGTAGGACTCTTCGAGTTGGTGTACCGCCCAGTCCTTTTCCGCGATCTCGGTGGCACTCGGCGCTTCCTCCTCCATGTCGTGGCTGGCCACGATCAGGAATGTGCTGACCCACAGGGTCAGCACGAACTGCAGCGCCCAGACCCAGAAGTCACCGATCGCGATGAACACCACCAGTTCGGCGAGCAGCACGATCCGCACGATCGCCGAACCGGCGAAGTGCGCGATCGCGTTGCGCGCACTGCCGTACATCTCGTCGACACCCACCCGCCGGGTGATCCGGGCGACGTCGACGATCCGCCACGGCATGCCGGCCACCAGGTGACCGAATTTGTGCAGGGTGTGCACCGGGATGCGTAGCAGTCGCGGCAGCGACATCATCATGGTGAACACGTTGCGTTTGATGTCGACTTCACTTTGCATGTGCGGGTGATGCAGCATGATGTGGCCGTCGATGGTGACGAGGGTCAGCGCCACGTAGTTCATGTCGAAGGCGTTGGCCAGCAGCCGGTTTGAACCGCGTTGTTTGCGGTGCACGGCGTAGTGGCCGTAGCCGGCCAGGGAGCTGCGCAGCGCCACCATCGCGAGCACGAACACCGGTAGCGGTAGCCAACCGGTGCCCGTCACCCACACCGCCTGCACCGCGAAGTACGCCAGCGTCACCAGCAGCGCGACGATGTTGAACACTTTGTCCATCCGCGCGATCTTGGCTTTCATGGCCGGCTCCTTGAGCCGGGCCTTGATCTGGTGCAGCAGATCGGCCTTGTCGCCGAACGACGACCGCGGTGTGTCACGCCAGCTGTTGAAGTCCGGGGTGAACAGGAACGGCGGTGCGTTGTTCTTCGGGTGCACGTCTTCTGGGACCGCGGGCCGATCCAACGCGTAGCGTTCGAGCAGCTTCTCGATCCGGTCCGGGTCGACGTGGCACGAGCCCAAGATCGACGTGATGTCGCGGTTCTTGGAACGGCCGATGAAGTACGCCCCGCCGGGGTGCTTGGTGATCCAGTCGGTCAGATCGTAAGCGCGGCCCTTGTACACCCACACGTCGGGCATGGAGGGGCCACCCGGCGGGTGCGGCGGCAGCGGCCGCTCGTCAACCGCGGGCAGTTGGTCAGTCATGGCTCATTCAGTCGGATTCGGGATCTCAACGGGCTCAGCCCACTTCGACAGCGTGGCCTCGACGTTTCCGTCGCCCTTCTCGACCTTGATCCGGACCAGGTTGGGCCCGGTACCCGGAGATGCTTCTTCGGACGGACGGGTGGTGGTCGGTTCACCTTCCTTGGGCTGCACGTCGGCCACCCACACCGTGATCGGCAGGGTGCCGCCGTCGACGCCGAGGCGCGGCAGCACCGGGTCGATGACCTCGGCCGCGATGGTGCCGGACACCGCCACGGTCTGCACGTCGTTGATGATCACCGGATCGACGATCTCCGGATTCTGGATCGACCGCAGCACCTTGGGTAGGCCGATCTCGCGGTCCAGGATCACGCCCGGGTCGTAGATCTTCTCGGCCGGGCCCAGCGACTCGTACTTGCCGTCCTCACCCTTGGTGTAGAAGGTGCGGTTGTCGACGATGAATTCCTTGTGCTCGAAGTCCGCGCCCTCGAACGGACGGAACTCCGCCTCGCCGACCGAACGGCCGTTGCCCTGCGGCTGGTTGGTGACACCGGCCTGCACGCTGGACAGCGGGAAGTTCGGCACGTCGGTGGCCACCAGGTCGATGTGCAGCGACTGCAGCGTCTCGGTGGTACGCGCACTCTCCTCGAGCACCTGGGCCGGTTCACCGGCCGGTGCGGTCGGGCTGGGCACCGGGGTGGCGTCGCCGGCTGCGCGCGTGGTGGTCGTGGTGGTTTCTTCGGTGGTGGCGGTGGAGTCGCAACCCACCAGTGCCGCACCGAGCAGTCCGGCCAGCAGCGCGGTGGCCGCCACCGCCGTGCGGCTGCTTCGGCCGGCGCGGGGAATTGTCAGGGAGGTAACGCGTTCAGTCATGTTCAACCTTTGCTGGAGAGGGGATAACGTGACGGCGACTGGCCGAGCCGGTGGCGGTTGACACAGCCGGGTCTTGTTGGCAGCCCGTGGGGGCTAGCTGGCTTGCTGCGGATTCACAGTTGAATACGGGACCTATTCCGAGTTTTCGCAGGTGACAACCCATTCGGCCGTCCACTCCGGACTCATGTAGCCCCCTCTACGTCGTGCTGATGTGCTGCACAGCACGCTAACACCCCCCAGCGGGGTGTGCCTACAGAATCTTTACCCAGCGCAGCGACCCGGGTCGGATCAGCGTGCGATCTTTGCCCTACCGCGACCACCGTCGCGGTTTCGCTCAAACACCAACCGCAGACCGGTCAGGGTGAGGTGGCGATCGAACCGGGCCGCGGTGCGCAGTTCGGGCAGCAGCAGCGGAGCCGAATGACCGGTCGCAACCACCACCACATCGTCGTCGTCGAAACCGTCGACGTCCTCGCGGACCCGCGCGATCAACCCGTCCACCAACGCTGCGAAGCCGAAGACCGCGCCGGCCTGCATGCACTCGACGGTGTTCTTGCCGACCACCGAGCGGGGCCGGGTCAGTTCCACCCGGCGCAGCCCCGCCGAACGCGCCGCGGCGGCATCCGAAGACACCTGCACCCCGGGAGCGATCGCACCGCCGAGGAACTCCCCCTTGGCCGAAACCACATCGACGCAGATCGAAGATCCGAAGTCGACCACGATCGCCGGCGCCGAGAACTGGTGAAATGCCGCCAGCGCGTTGACGATCCGGTCGGCGCCGACCTCCTTGGGATTGTCCACCAGCAGCGGGATCCCGGTGCGCACACCCGGTTCGATCAGCACGTGCGGCACGCTCGGCCAGTACTGGTCGAGCATCACGCGCACCTCGTGCAGCACCGACGGCACGGTGGACAACGCCACCGCACCGGTCAGCAGTTCCGAGTCGTCGCCGATCAGGCCGTCGATGGTGAGCGCCAACTCGTCCGCGGTCACCTCGGGTTCGGTGCGGATCCGCCAGTGCTGCACCACTTTTGCGTGCTCGCCCGACCCGCTGAGCAAACCCACCACGGTGTGGGTGTTGCGAACGTCGACGGCTAGCAGCACTACCGCAAGCTCCGCGGCGAGATCAGCTCGCCGGCGTCGTCGGGCACATGTGCGGGGTCGTCGCCGAGGTCGATCTGGGTGTTGTCGGCGTCGACGAACACCACCCGGGGCCGATACTCGCGGGCCTCGGCGTCGTCCATCTGCGCGTAGGCGATCAGGATGACCAGGTCGCCGGGGTGCACCAAATGCGCTGCGGCACCGTTGATACCGATCACCCCGCTGCCGCGCTCACCGGTGATGGCGTAGGTGACCAGCCGGTTGCCGTTGTCGATGTCGACGATCGTGACCTGCTCGCCTTCCAACAGATCGGCGGCCTCCATCAGGTCGGCGTCGATGGTCACCGACCCTACGTAGTGCAGATCGGCGTGCGTGACGGTGGCACGGTGGATCTTCGACTTGAGCATGATCCGTTGCATCAGTTCCTCCGGGAATCCGGGGCGCCACCGAGTTCGACGCCGATGTTGTCAAGAAGGCGGGTGGTCCCGACCCGGGCTGCCACCAGCAGGCGTGCGGTACCGAACGCCGGTGCGGCATCCAGCCACGGCCCGCGCACCTCGAGGTAGTCGATCTCGATACCGGGCACCTCGTCGAGCACTGCGCGCGCCGCGGCCACCGCACCGGCCGCGTTGCCGGTGGCTGCGCCCACCCGCCCGGCGAGCAGCGCGGCGGACAGGAAGGCCGCCTGCGCGCGCTGTTCGGGATCCAGGTACCGGTTGCGCGAGGACATCGCCAGGCCGTCGGCCTCCCGCTCGATCGGTACCGCCACCACGCGCACCCCGACGTCGAGATCGTCGACCATCTGCCGGATCAACACCAGTTGCTGATAGTCCTTCTCGCCGAAGAACGCCCGATCCGGTCGGACGATGTGCAGCAGCTTGAGCACCACGGTGAGCATGCCGGCGAAGTGGGTGGGGCGCGCCGCACCCTCCAGTTCGGCGCCGAGCGGCCCGGGCTGCACCGTGCTGCGCGGGCCGTTCGGGTACATCGCGGCGGCGTTCGGCGTGAACGCGATGTCCACACCCGCGGCGCGCAGCGCGGCCAGGTCGGAATCCAGCGTGCGCGGATAGGCCTGCAGATCCTCACCGGCACCGAACTGCAGCGGGTTGACGAAGATCGAGACCACCACCACCGCGCCCGGGACCCGCTGCGCGGCGCGTACCAGGGCCAGGTGCCCGTCGTGCAGCGCACCCATGGTGGGCACCAACATGACCCGGCGGCCGCTGTGCCGCAGCGCGGTGCAGACCTCGGTGACCGCCGAGGGCTCGGTGTAGACGTTGAGGCGGCCGGTTTCGAACACCGGCGGGCGCGGCGCGCTCACCGGGCCAACACCTCGAGCACCTCGGCCGGTGCGTGCGCCCGCTGCGCGGTGCGCAGCGAGGCCGACCGGTACGCCTCGCCCAGGTCGGGGTCGACTTCGGCCAGCGCCCCCAGATGCCCGGCCACTGCGGCTGCGTCGCCGCGTGCGACCGGCCCGGTCAGCGCGGCTTGGCCGCGCTGCAGGGTGTTCTCCAGGGCAGCGCGGGCCAGCGGCGCGAGCACCCGCTCGGCCAGTCCGCCCGGGTGGTCGCCGATCAGTTCCTGGCCCAGCAGTTCCTGGCCGGACAGCGCCGCGCGCAGCGCCGCCAGCGCGTCGGCGATCACGGTGACCACGTGGTTGCTGCCGTGCGCGAGCGCGGCGTGATACAGCGTGCGCGCGTCCTCGCGTACCCGGAACGGCTCGCCGCCGATCTCCAGGACCAGCGATTGCGCTATCGCGTAGCCGATTTCGTCGGCGGCGGTGATGCCGAAGCAGGTGTCGCCGAGGCGGCTGATGTCTTCGTCGGCGCCGGTGAAAGTCATCGCGGGGTGGATCGCCAGCGGCACGCAGCCCTGCTCGGTCAGCGGCGCCAACACCGCGATTCCGTTGGTCCCGGAGGTGTGCACCACGATGGTGCCCGGCCGCACCGCACCGGTCTGCGCCAGGCCGTTGACCAGCGAGGCCAACTCGCTGTCGGGTACCGCCAGGATCAGCAACTCGGACTGCGCAGCCACCTCGTGCACGGGTCGCACCGGGGTATCCGGCAACCGCTGCGCGGCGCGGCGCAGCGAGGCGTTGGAGACGCCGCTGCAGGCCACGACGACGTGCTCGGCGCGTTCCAGCGCCACGCCAAGTGCGGTGCCCACCCGGCCGGCGGAGATCAACCCCACCTTGAGCCGAGCGGGAGGTAATCCCGCCACGGACACCGCGGGGGAACGTTCCGACTGCACCATCGCAGACGATCCTCGAGATTCTCTTCGTACGTTCCAGTCCCGCGCTGCGGGTACCGGACGGTCACCAGGACTTTACCGGAAACCCGGCTCAGTCTTCACGTCGGCGGCGTCGACCGCCGCCGCCGCTGGGTGCTTGCAGCCGGGCCAGCAACTCGGCCACCGACTGCCCGCCGGTGCTTTCACCTGCGGCTTCTTCATCGGCGCTGCGGTGCCGGGCGCTCGGCTCGGACGCTGCGCGACGGCGTCTCTGGGGTGCCGGGGAAGGTGGCGGCTCGGGTGCGCCAGGACGCGGCGGTTCGGCCACCGGGTCCACCCCGGAGTAGTGCCGTGCGCGGCGGCCGGTCCCCGGCTCGGCCGGTGCGACGGCCGCGGCGGCCTGCCCGGCCTCGGCTTGGGCGGCGGCTGCGGCTTCGGCGGCGGCGCGCCGGGCGGCCCGTCGACCGGTGCCGGGCGGGATGGTCGTCGCCTCGGACTGGGCGTGCCGGCCCCGAGGAGGTTCCGCGGCGGGCGGCTCGGCCGGTGGTTCCGGGGTAGCTGCGGCCGGCTCGGCCGGCGGGCGTTCCACGGGCGGTTCGGGCGCCGGTGTCGGGGTGGCCGCGGGCGGGGGCGGCGCAGCCCAACTCGGGGTCGGCGGGGCCTGGGCCGACGGGGCCTGGGTCGACGGGGACGGCGGAGCCGGTGGTGCCCACGCGGGCCGGGGCGCAGGTTCGGGCTGCCACTCCCAACCGCGCGGTTCCGGCCGCGATTCGGGTTGCGGTTCAGCCTCGGGCACCGGCGGCGCGGGCCGCCGGGGCTGCGGGGTCGGCGGCGGTGGCGCCTCGCGACGCGGTTGCGGGGCGGGCGGCACCGGGGAGATCAGGCTGGTTTCCTCGGCGGCGCGCCGGTGCGATCCGCGGTGATCGGCGCGGGGCCGGGTTTCGGTCGCGCGCGGCGGAGCTGGCGGCGGGGTCGGCGGCGGTGGTGGTTCTTCGGGGACGTCGATGATCGGGGACTCGTTGGTCCGGGTCGTATCGTCGTCACGCACCACGGTGATCCGACTGCTGGCCACCCGGCCCGGACGCTCCGGCGTTGCCGACACCCATTCTCGTTGCGGCCGTTCGGCTTCCAGGGCCGGACGGTGATCGAGGTCGGCGTCGAACAGGATCTCCAGATTGGTCCGCAGCGCGGCCAGCTCGGCGCGCAGCGCAGCCACCTCGTCGGCCGCCTGGGCCCGCAGTTCGGAGGCCAGCTCACGGCGCAAATGCGTCTCGACGGTCAGTTCGTACTCGCGGCGGGCCGAGATCTCACGATCGAGTTGCAGGTCGTAGACCATCTTCAGATCGCGCACCTTGGCTTGGTCGGCGTCACTCTGTCGGCGGTAGATGACCGACACGAACGCGGCGACGACGGCGGCCCACAGCGCCAGGATCACCGCGAGCTTCAGCAACTCGACGCGGTTGGTGAACACCAGCGCTGAACTGGCCGCAATCGCCAGGACCAGCATCACCGTCAAGAGCAGCCATCCCGGCCTGCGGCCGCTGCGCCGCGCCCGGGCGCCGCGGGACAGAACGGTCATGGCAGCTGACTGTACCCGCGCGTACTGGGTCCTGGTGCGACGCGCTGCGGCGATTCTCAATCCTGAGCGTACGAGGTCTCGTCGGGATCGTCGGAACGGTCTCCCGGCGACTTGCAGCAATGCTGCAACCACAGTCCAGCAACGGCCAATGCCAGCGCGCACACCGCGGCCACGACGGTTCCGGGCAGGTCGTGCGTCGCCACTTCCAGGTCCTGATTGCGCAGCAGGTAGGCCAGCACGGCCAGCCACCAGCCCAGCACCACGGCGCCCACCCAGGCCGAGGCCTTGGCGATCACCACGGTGCGGGCCACCACCAACGGATCCAGCCGACCGCCGCCGATACCGATCTGACCTGCACCGATCTTATTGCGCACGGTGAAGCCCCAGATCGCCTCCAGGACCGCCACCGCGGCCAGCGAAGTACCGGTCCACAGCGTCAGCGGCGGGAACCAGCGGTACAGCAGCAGCACCGCCAGGTAGCCGGCCACCGCGGCGGCAAGCACCGCCGCGGCCAGGTCACGTACGCGCGTCGGGCCCATGCAACTCCCAGGAGGTCAGCTGGACGCCGCTGCGCTCATCGTCATGCAGGGCCGCGAGCAACTCGGCCGCCGGACGCAGTCGGCCGGCCACGCCGAGTTGGGCCGTCGGATCGACGTCGAGCCACGGGATCAGCACGAAGGCACGCTGATGAGCCAGCGGGTGCGGGAGGGTGAGCTCCGCGGTGCCGGACTCGACCGGACCGTCCTCGTCGGTGACCGCCACCAGATCCACGTCCAGGGTGCGCGGACCCCACTTCTGGGTGCGCACCCGCTCGGCGTCCTGTTCGATCTGCTGGGCCAACCGCAACCAGCCGAGACCGTCCAGGTCCGGGTCCTCGGCCAGCACCACCGCGTTGAGGAACGCATCCTGTTCGACGCCGCCCCACGGTGCGGTCTCATACACCGGCGAACAGCACTGCACCCGCGCGCCGAGCGCGTCGACCGCGCCCTGCAGTCGGGCCAGTCGGTCCCCCAGGTTGGAGCCCAGCGACAACACCACCCGACTCACAGGGCACCTGCCGCTCGGCCGCCGCGGCGCGATCTGCGTGCCACCACGGCGACGTCGGCGAAGGTCAGCGGGATCGGTGCGTGCGGTTTGTGCACGGTGACCTCGACGGCGTGCACGCGTTCGTCGGTCAGCACGTCGTCGGCGATCTCGGCGGCGACCGTCTCGATCAGGTTGCGGGCCGGTCCGCCGACCACCGCGGCCGCGCGTTGGGCCAGCACACCGTAGTCATAGGTGTCGGCGAGCTGATCGCTGGCCGCTGCTGCCGCCAGCTCCAGCCAGACCACGATGTCGATGACGAAGTCCTGACCGTCGCGGCGCTCATGGTCGAAGACACCGTGATTGCCGCGAACGGTCAAGCCGCGCAGTTCGATTCGGTCAGCCATCGGCCCTCCCGCCGGACTCCCAGGCACCCAGCACGGCCAACGCATCCACCGTGGCCCGGACGTCGTGTACCCGGACACCCCAGACGCCGGCGTCGGCGGCCAACGCCGAGATCACCGCGGTGGCGACCTCGCGGCCGTCCGGCGGCCGCAGTGCACCGTCGGGGCCGGAGAGCAGCGCGCCGAGGAACCGCTTGCGGGAGGCTCCGATCAGCACCGGGATACCGCTGTCGACGAACCGCGGCAGCTCGGCCAGCAGCGCCCAGTTGTGCTGCGCGGTCTTGGCGAAGCCCAGCCCGGGGTCGATGATCAAGTTCTCCGGTCGCACCCCGGCGGCCACCGCCCGCTCGACACTCTCGGTCAACTCCGCCGACACCTCGGCGACCACGTCGGCGTAGTCCGGAACAGCGTGCGGTTGCGCGGCTTTCACCGAACGCCAGTGCATCAACACCCACGGCACCCCGGCCTCGGCCAGCAGCGGCGCCATGGCCGGATCGACCCGGCCACCGGAGACGTCGTTGACGATGCTGGCACCGCAGTCCAGCGCAGCCCGGGCCACTTCGGCGTGCATGGTGTCGACGCTGACCGTGATCCCTTGCGCAGCAAGCACTTCGACCACCGGAATGACGCGGCGCAGTTCGACCGTGGGATCGATGCGCACCGCACCGGGCCGGGTCGATTCCCCGCCCACGTCGATGATGGTGGCGCCCTCGGCCACCAGGGACAGCCCGTGTGCCACGGCGCGGTCCACGTCCAGGTAGCGGCCACCGTCGGAGAAGGAGTCCTCGGTGACGTTGACGACCCCCATCACCTGGGTGCGCACCCCGGTCTGCGCCATCATTTACGCAGGATGAGTTCCAGCGCCTCGGCCCGAGATGCGTTGTCGGTCTTGAACTGTCCACGCACCGCAGAGGTGGTGGTGATGGCGCCCGGTTTGCGCACCCCGCGCATCGCCATGCACAGATGCTCGGCCTCGACCACGACGATCACCCCGCGCGGGTCCAGTTTGCGCATCACCGCGTCGGCGATCTGACCGGTCAGCCGCTCCTGCACCTGGGGGCGCTTGGCGTACAGATCGACCACCCGGGCGATCTTGGACAGACCGGTGATGCGCCCGTCGGCGCCGGGGATGTAGCCCACGTGCGCCACCCCGTGGAAGGACACCAGATGGTGCTCGCAGGTGGAGTACATCGGGATCTCCTTGACCAGCACCAGTTCGTCGTGTTGCTCGTCGAAGGTGGTGTTCAACACGTCGTCGGGGTCGACGTACAGACCGGCGAACAGTTCGCGGTAGGCGCGCGCGACCCGGGCCGGGGTGTCTTGCAGACCATGCCGGTCGGGATCTTCCCCGATGGCCAGCAGCAACTCCCGCACCGCCGCTTCAGCTCGCGGTTGGTCGAAGGTGGGCAGGTTTACCGTCGCCGCATTGGGTGCGGACGCCGTGGAACCCATGGATGCTCCGTTCGTCATCAGCCGTTCGCCGGGGGGTTGGGCCGGTTCGGGTCGCCGCCGTGCCAATCCCCGGACGGCGCTGCGCCTTCCGGACGATGCTGCGGCGGAGGTTGCTGATGCGGGTAGGGCTGCTGACCCGGCTGGTACGGCGGCTGCGCCGGCCAGCCGCCCGACGGCGCGGGCGCCGGACTCGGTGCGGGCCAACCACTTTGGTCCTGCGGCGGCCAACCCGGGGCATGCCAACCGGCGGGCGCCCCGTAGTCCGGCTGGGTGGCACCGGGGGTGGGCGCGCCGTTGCCGGCACGTGAGCCGTCGGCGCCGGGCGAGCCCGGGCCGTGCGACCCGTTGGGCCCGTTGTGCGGCGCCGCGCCGGCCGCGGCGATTGCGGTCTTGAACGCTGGCTCGGGCACCGGCTTGGGCCATTCCTCGCCGCGTTCGATGGCCAGTTCGCCCGGGGTCTTGATGGGCGGTTTGTCCGACGGGATGCGGCCACCGAAGTCGTCGAACGCGGTGATCCGAGGCCGCTTCTTGACGTCGGCGAGCACCACCTGCAGCTCCGGCTTGTGCAGGGTCTCCTTCTCCAGCAACGCGCCGGCCAACCGGTCCAGGGCGTCGCGGTTCTCGGTGAGGATCTCCCAGGCTTCGGTGTGCGCGGCCTCGATCAGCTTGCGCACCTCTTCGTCGATCTCCCGGGCCACCTCATGGCTGTAGTCCGGTTGGGTGCCCATGGTGCGGCCCAGGAACGGGTCACCGTGTTCGGTGCCGTATTTGACCGCGCCCAGCTTCGCGCTCATGCCGTATTCGGTGACCATCGCGCGGGCAATCTTGGTGGCCTGCTCGATGTCGGAGGACGCCCCGGTGGTGGGCTCGCGGAACACCAGCTCCTCGGCGGCGCGACCGCCCATCGCGAACACCAGTCGGGCGATCATCTCCGAGCGGGTCATCAGACCCTTGTCGTCCTCGGGCACCGCCATGGCGTGCCCGCCGGTGCGGCCGCGGGCCAGGATGGTCACCTTGTAGATCGGTTCGATGTCCGGCATCGCCCAGCCGGCCAGCGCGTGCCCGCCCTCGTGGTAAGCGGTGATCTTCTTCTCGTGCTCGCTGATGATCCGACTCTTGCGCCGCGGACCGCCGACCACGCGGTCGACGGCTTCCTCGAGCGCGGGCCCGGTGATCACCGAGCCGTTCTCGCGCGCGGTCAGCAGCGCGGCCTCGTTGATCACGTTGGCCAGATCGGCGCCGGACATCCCGACCGTGCGCTTGGCCAGACCGTCCAGGTCGGCGTCCGGCGCGATCGGCTTGCCCTGTGCATGCACCCGCAGCACCGCCTTGCGGCCGGCCAGGTCCGGAGCCGAGACCGGGATCTGGCGGTCGAAGCGGCCGGGGCGCAACAGCGCGGGGTCCAGGATGTCGGGGCGGTTGGTGGCCGCGATCAGGATGACACCCTGCCGGTCACCGAAACCGTCCATCTCGACCAGCAGCTGATTGAGCGTCTGCTCGCGCTCGTCGTGGCCACCGCCGAGTCCGGCGCCACGCTGCCGGCCGACGGCGTCGATCTCGTCGACGAAGATGATGCACGGGCTGTTGGCCTTGGCCTGCTCGAACAGGTCACGCACCCGAGAGGCGCCGACACCGACGAACATCTCGACGAAGTCCGAACCCGAGATCGTGAAGAACGGCACCCCGGCCTCACCGGCCACGGCGCGCGCCAGCAGCGTCTTACCGGTGCCGGGCGGGCCGTAGAGCAGCACGCCCTTGGGGATCTTGGCGCCCAGCGCCTGATACCGGGTCGGGTTCTGCAGGAAGTCCTTGATCTCGTAGAGCTCCTCGACCGCCTCGTCGGCACCGGCCACGTCGGCGAAGGTGGTCTTGGGCATGTCCTTGGTGAGCTGTTTGGCCCGCGACTTGCCGAAGCCGAAGCCCATCCGGCCGCCGCCCTGCATCCGGGAGAACATCACGAACAGCGCGACCAGCAGCAACAGCGGCAGCATGGTGATCAGCGCGGTACCCAGCCAGTTGCCCGGGTTGACCGTCGTGTTGGTGTCGACGTTCTTGGCCCGCAGCTGGTCCAGCAGCGGAGTGCCGTACCCGGTGGGGAACTTGGTGATGATCTGCTTGGCGTCCGAGGTCTGGTCGGTGCCGTTCGTCAGATCCAGCCGCAGCTGTTGTTCGCGGTCGTCGATCCGCGCGTGCTCGACGTTGCCGGCTTCGATCTGCGCCAGCGCGACGGTGGTGTCGACCTCTTTGTACGCGCGGGTGTCGTCGCCGAAATAGAAGAAGGACCACCCCAGGAAGAGGACGGCGGCGATCACCACCAGGGTCCGGATCACGGTCTTTCGGTTCATCGCTTGCTTCGACCGGCCGTGCCCAGCGCCGGTCAGGTCCTTCCGATACGTGCGAACGAGTACTTCAGGCTACCGCTAGACCAACGAACGGAAGTTCCCGCCGGTGTGCTTGGCTGAGTCGATGGAGCTGTCCCACGTACGTCAGGTCCAACTCGACGGTGTCCGGTTGCGCGTCCATCAGGCCGGGGAGCGCGACGCCCCGGCGGTGATCCTGGCACATGGCTTCCCCGAACTGGCGTTTTCCTGGCGGCACCAGATTCCGGTGCTGGCCACCGCCGGCTACCACGTGATCGCGCCCGACCAGCGGGGTTACGGCGGGTCCAGCCGCCCGGAGCCGGTCGAGGACTACGACATCCACGCCTTGTCCGGGGATCTGGTCGCTCTGCTCGACGTGCTGGTCGGCCCCGCCAGCCAGGCGGTGTTCGTCGGCCACGATTGGGGCGCACTAGTGGTCTGGCAGACCGTGCTGCTGCACCCGGACCGGGTGCGCGCGGCCGTCGGGCTCTCGGTGCCGCCGATCCCGCGGGCCCGCACCCGGCCCACCGAGGCCTGGCTGAGCAAGTTCGGTCCGGATTTCTACATGCTGCGGTTCCAGACGCCCGGGCTGGCCGACGCCGAGTTGGGCGCCGACCCGGCGGCCACCATGCGCCAGATGTTCACCGGCAGCTTCGACCCGCAGGCGGCGCTGCCGGACTGGCTGTCCCAGGCCGAGTTCGAGCACTACGTCACCGAGTTCGAGCGCACCGGATTCACCGGAGCGCTGAACTGGTACCGCAACTACGACCGCAACTGGGCCTCGACCCCGCAGCTGGCCGATGCGTCGTTCACGATCCCGGCGATGTTCGTGGCCGGCACCGACGATCCCGTGCAGGCCACCATGCGCCCCGAGCGGGCCCGGGAACTGGCCCGCGGGCCCTATCGCGAGGAATGGATCCCAGGCGCCGGTCACTGGCTGCAGCAGGACAGTGCCGAACGGGTGAACCAGCTGCTACTGGAGTTCCTTGCGGGGCTCGACACCGCCGCCGCCACCGATTCCGACGGCGGCGCCGTCGTGCACACCGTGCTGGACCCGCCCGCCGACCATTAGGGTGCGAGCATGCACTTCGTCGCCAATAGCTCTCGGCTGCTTCGGTTTTCCCTGGTCCTGCTGGTCGCAGCGATGGCCGCCGCGCTGACCGGCTGCGATACACCGTCGCCGGCTGCCCCGCTGGCCGATGGCGCGGTCCGGCAGGTGACGGTGCTGGGGACCGGCAGTGTGCAGGGCACGCCGGACACCCTGACCACGAATGTGGCGATCAGCTTCACCGCGCCCGACGTCACCGCGGCGATGAACCAGACCAACGAACGTCAGCAAGCCGTGATCGACACCCTGGTGGGCGCCGGGGTGGACCGCAACGACATCGCGACCACCGGGGTCAGCCTGCAACCGCAATACTCCGGTGGCGACGTCCCGGCCATCGTCGGCTACCAGGCCAGCAACACCATCGACGTCACGATCCGCGACATCGGCCTGGCGTCGCGGGTGCTGGCGATGATCGTCAGCACCGGCGGTGACGCCACCCGGATCAACTCGGTGAACTTCACCATCGACGACGATTCCAAGCTGCTCACCGACGCCCGTACCCGCGCGTTCGAGGACGCCAAGAACCGGGCGCAGCAGTACGCCGAGTTGTCCGGCCTACAACTCGGCGAGGTCATTTCGATCTCGGAGAGCACCGATTCGACCACCCCGCCGACCCCGATGCCGCGCGCCGCGATGACCGACGTGCCGCTGTCCCCGGGACAGCAGAGCGTGGAGTTCACCGTGACGGTGATCTGGGAGCTGCGCTGACCGCGAGCTGACCCGGGCCGCGGGTGGTCAGTCCAGCGGCGTGTGCGCCGAGACGTCCACCGGCACCCCGTTGAGCACCGCGGTGCCCGACAGCGGATCCAGCGTGCCGCCGTCGTTGAGTTGGTTGACGTTGGCCTCGGCCCAGCCGTGCGGCAGCGACACCACGCCGGCCCGGATGTCGTCGGTGACCTCGACCGGCACCAGCAGTTCGCCGCCGGGGCCCTTGACCACGGCGGTGTCACCCAGGCCGAGCTGTTCGGCGTCGTCGGGATGGATCCGCAGCGTGGCCCGGTTGCTGCCGCCGCGCAGGTGCATCCAACTGTTGTTGGAGCGCAGGTGACGGCGCCCGATCAGCACCAGGCCGTCGTCGCGGCGGTCCAGCGCGGTCCGTAACCGGGCCACATCGGTGACGACGGCGGGCGGCGCCAACTCCACCTTTCCGGATGGGGTGCGCAGGATTTCGGCCAGCCGCGGCTGCAGCGGCCCCAGGTCGATGCCGTGCGGGGCGGCCGCCAACCGCGCCAAGGTCAGCCCGTCCGGGTCGGCACCGAAACCGTCGCCGTAGGGACCCAACCGCAACATCATGTCCAACCGTCGTTCGTAGCCGGGGCCGTCGGCCAGCATCGCGGTCAGCTCGGCGACGTCGCGACCGGCGACCGGCGAATGCGGATCGGCGACCTCTTTGGCCAGGGTCGCGGCGATCACCTGGTCATCGGCCAGGGTGGGGTCGGCGTCGATACCCAACCCGAACACCAGCAGCGCGATCCGGGCCAGGATCTCGCACTCGTCGGGCCGGTCGTCATCCTGCGGCAGCACCGGCGGTGAGTAGCGCGCGTTGTTGCGCACCGCCAGGTTGTTGAGCACGAAGTCGAAATGCGGGCTCTGCGACGGCGGTGGTGGCGGCAAGATGACGTCGGCGTGCTGGGTGGTCTCGTTGAGATACGGGTCGATGCTGAGCATGAAGTCCACGCCGTCCAATGCGCGGGCCAGCCGCTCACCGTCGGGCACCGAGAGCACCGGGTTGCCGGCGATCGTGATCAGCGCCCGCACCTGCCCCGCACCCGGGGTGTCGAGCTCCTCGGCCAACGCCACCGCGGGGAATTCCGAGGCCACCTCGGGATGGCCGGACACCCGGCTGTGCCACCGGCCGACGGCGAACCCGCGGCCGGTGTGCGGCGGGCGCGGCTTCGTGGCGGTGGCCGACAACGGGAAGAGCACACCGCCGGGCCGGTCCAGGTTGCCGGTCAGCACGTTGATCACCTCGACCAGCCAGCTGCCCAGTGTGCCGAACTCGACGGTCGAGGTGCCGAGCCGGCCGTACACCGCGGCGCTGGGCGCCGCAGCGATCTCGCGGGCCAGCGTGCGGATGTCCTCGGCGGCCACCCCGCAGTACTGCGCGACGGTCTCCGGGATGAAGTCACGCGCCAGCGCGCGCACCTGGTCGACGCCGTCCACCAGGTGCGCCTGGCCGCCCAAGTCGGGATCGACCAGGTCCTCGTCGAACAGCACGTGCACCACGGCGAACAGCAGCGCGGCGTCGGTGCCCGGGCGCGGCGCCAGATGCCGGTCGGCTTGCGCCGCGGTGCGGGTGCGGGCCGGGTCGATGACGGTCAGCCGGCCGCCGCGCCGGCGCAGCGCCCTGAGCTTGCCGACGAAGTCGGGGGCCGTGGTGACGCTGCCGTTGGACACCAGCGGGTTGGCGCCGATGATCACCAGGTGGTCGGTGCGGTCCAGGTCGGGCACCGGGAAGGTGAACGGGTTGCCGAACAGGTGCCCGAGCGCGACCTGTTTGGGCATCTGATCCAGCGTGCTGGCCGAGAACACGTTGCGGGTGCCCAGCGCCTTGGTCACCATCGGCGCATACAGCGCACCGGCGACGGTGTGCGCGTTCGGGTTGCCCAGGTACACCGCAACCGAGGGTCCGCCGTGCTCGGCCAGCACCGCGCCGAGGCGCTGCGCCACGACCGCGAACGCCTCGTCCCAGCTCACCTCGGTCAGCACGCCGTCGCGCCGGACCAGCGGCTGGGTCAGCCGGGCCGGGTCGGAATCGAGTTCGCCGAAACTGGCGCCCTTGGGGCAGATGAAGCCCGCGCTGAACACGTCGTCGTCGTCGCCACGCGCGGCGATCACCCGGGGGCCGTCCAGGGTCAGACGCAGTCCGCAGGTGGCTTCGCAGATCGGGCAGATCCGTAATGCGTGGCGGGTGCTGCTGTCGGCGGTGCTCGTCATCTCCGCCCCCAAGTCCTCTAGTGGCTGTAGACCTTCGGTTCCAGTGTGCCGATGTAGGGCAGATCGCGGTAGCGCTCGGCGTAATCGAGTCCGTAACCGACCACGAACTCGTTGGGGATGTCGAAGCCCACGTGGGCGATGTCGACGGCCGCGCGCAGGGCTTCGGGTTTGCGCAGCAACGTGCACACCTTCAGCGAGCGCGGCTGGCGGGTGGCCAGGTTGCGCAGCAGCCAGGACAGCGTCAGCCCGGAGTCCACGATGTCCTCGACGATCAGGACGTCGCGGTCGTGGATGTCGCGGTCGAGGTCCTTGAGGATGCGCACCACCCCCGACGACGACGTCGACGAACCGTAGGAGCTGACCGCCATGAATTCCAGCTGGGTGGGCACCGGCAGCGCGCGGGCCAGATCGGTCACGAACATCACCGCGCCCTTGAGCACCGTGATCAGCAGCAGATCCTGATCACCCGGATCGGCCGCGTAATCGGCGGCGATGTCCGCGGCGAGTTCTGCGGTGCGCTGCCGGATCTGCTGCTCGGACAGCAGCACCGACTTGATGTCACCCGGGTACAACTCGGCAGTTTGCGCTGACACGTGCACAGCGTGCCATACCTCAGATTGGTTCGTCGCGCAGCCGGAGTTGCCCGGCTCGTCGTTCGGCGAACCGCCGGTGCCCGGTGGGCGTCGCGGTGCGCGCGGTCCCGACCGCCACCCCGCCCTGGCCGCGCCAGCGGGTGACCAGGGCGTCGACCGCCCGCAGCTGCTGGTAGGTCAGTCCACGCGCACCGGCGGCCAGCAGCCACAACCGCAACACCCGCAGCCGCACCGCGGGCGCCAAGGGTTGCAGCGCAGCGACGTCGAGCCCGGTCGATCCGCCATCGGCGACGCGGGCGCTGCGCAACGCGTAGGTGGCCAACGCGTCGAGCAGCTCGCCGTCCAGCTGCAGCAGATCGGCGGTACGGGCCAACGCCTCGGCGACCCCGCCGCCGAGCACCTGCTCGAGCAGCGGCAGCACTTCGTGGCGCAACCGGGCCCGGGTGAACGCGAGGTCGCTGTTGTGCGGATCCCGCCACGGCACCAGCCCCAGTTCGGCGCACACCGTCTCGGTGGCAGCGCGCCGCACGCCCAGCAGCGGCCGGCCCCACGGGGGCTGATAACTGCGCATGCCGGCGATCGAGCGGGGGCCGGAGCCGCGGCCCAACCCCAGCAGCACGGTCTCGGCCTGATCGTCGAGGGTGTGTCCGATCAACACCGGCGCACCGGCGCGGGCCGCATCCAGGGCCGCGTAGCGCGCGCTGCGGGCGGCCGCCTCCAGGCCACCTTCGGTTCCGACACACACCGGAAGGACATGGGCTGCAACGCATCCCAGGTCCATGGCCTGGCGGCGGGCAGTCTCGGCAACCGCGGCGGAGTCGGCCTGCAGACCGTGGTCGACGATCAGCGCGACGGTGGGCAACAGTTCGGCGGCCACCGCGGTCAGCGCCAGCGAATCCGCGCCACCGGACAGCGCGACGCACCAGCGCTCACAGCCGGGCAGCTGGATGCGGGCGAATTCGGTTACCGTGGACCGTAATTCGGCTACAGAACGCGGTCGATCCATCGCTGCGGATCATCGATCTCAGCCGGCCGGGGCAGTGTCTCCGCACCCGTCCAGATCACGTTGAACCGGTCCATGCCGACTCGTCCCACCACGTGGTCGACGAACGCCTTACCCCGGGTGTACTGCGCCAGCTTGGCGTCCACACCGATCAGTGCGCGCAGGAGTCGTTGCAGCGGAGACTGTTTGCGATTGCGTCGATCGTCGAACCGGCTGCGGATGGTGGCCACCGACGGCACCACGGCCGGGCCCACCGCGTCCATCACGTGATCGGCGTGCCCTTCGAGCAGCGTGGCGAGCACCAGCAGCCGATCCAAAGCCGCACGCTGAGCCTCGGTTTGGATGGCCCGCATGAACCCGACCATGCCGTCCTTGCGGTCGCGGGCGAACTCGGCGAGCCGACCGATCACCACCTTGAGGTCCTCGGTGCCGTCCTGGGTGAGCACCGCCAGCGAGTCGATCATGTAGCCGGCCAGCCACGGGTGGGCGGTGAACTGCACTCGGTGGGTCACCTCGTGCAGACAGACCCAGAGCCGGAAATCGTCAGGCTGCACCCGCAGTTGACGTTCCACCGCAATCACGTTGGGGTAGACCAACAGCAGTTGGCCGCCGTCCACGCCGAACGGGTCGTACTGGCCCAGGATGCCGGCCGACACGAACGCCAGCACCGCGCCGGACTGCACGCCGGTGAGCCGGCCGGCCAGGGCACCGACCAGACCCCGCCGGGAGGCCTGCTCGGCGTTGGTCATGGCGCGCATCGATTCGGTGGCGGCGCGGATCCACTGCGGCCGGTCCACGATGCGCGCCTCCGGCACCGGGTGGTCGGTGCCCAATCGGGTCACCTCCCGCACCGGTGGTTCGGCGGCCCGGGCCGCGCTGGTCAGCTGTTCGATCACCTGGCTGCGGGTGTAGTCGCTGATCGGCGGTGCGGGCCGGGCCAACCGGGCCCCGACGGTCGCGGCGAAGTCCCAGTCCACCGCATCGCCGACGGCGATCCGGGCGGCCGGTTCGGCGCTCATCGGGTGCACCCGCAGGACCGCAGCGTGGCGGCCAGGGCGTCGATCGCGGTGCGGCCGGTGGGCCCGGCGTTGTTGGAGATGAACGAGAACGTCAGGACCCGGCCGCTCTGGTCGGTGACCACCCCGGACAGCGCGTTGGTGCCGGTCAGCGATCCGGTCTTGGCGCGCAGCCAGCCGGCTGCCGCGCCGACGGCGTCCGCGCCCAGGAACCGCTCGGAGAGGGTTCCGCTGCCGCCGGCAATCGGCAACAGGTCCAGCAGCGGACGCAGCTTGGGCTGGTCGGTCCCGCTGGCAGCGCCCACCACGGTGTCCAGGGTGCGGGCGGTGAGCCGGTCATCGACCGACAGACCGCTGGAATCGAACAGCACCGCGCGGGAGGTGTCGATGTCGGCGGCGGCCAGCTGGGTGAGCACCGCGTCGGCGGCACCGGTGAAGCTCTGCGGGCGATTGAGTTCGGCGGCCACCTCGCGGCCGATGCTCTCGGCCATCACGTTGTCCGAGGCATACATCATCTGGCGCAGCCGCTCGATCAACGGCGCGGACTGCACCGCGGCGAGCTCGTCGCCGGTGGCCGGCCCGGGCAGCGCCGTGACCTTGGCCGGATCGACCCCCAGGGCGTCCGCGAGCGCGCGGCCGGCGTCCAACGCCGGGGTCAGCGAGCGCCGAGACTCGACGGTGGTGGGCTGGGTGCGGCCCGCGTCGAGCATGACGGATTCGATCGGGGCAATGTCGCCGCCCTCGATGTCGGCCGGATCCCAACCCTGGGCCAGCTTGGGTCCGCTGTAGCGCGAGGTGTCCACTGCGACGGCAGTGACCTTGAACCCGCTGTCCTTGACCTGCTTGGCCAGGTCGCTGATCCGGGCGGCCTCGCGGTACCAGGTGTCCTGGCCCGGGGCCGCCGCCGACAGCGTCGGGTCACCGCCACCGACCAGCACCACCAGGCCGGATTTGGTTCCGGCCTCGGCCGCGACGACCTTGGTGGTCAGCCGGGTGTCGCGGGGCATGGTCAGCAGCGCGGCCGCCGCGGTCAACACCTTGTTGGTCGACGCCGGCTGCATGGGCACGTCGTCACCCTGGCTCCACAGCTCGGCGCCGGTCAGCGCATCGGTGACCAGACCGGTCAGAACCCCCAGGTTGGGATCGGCCAACGGCGTCCGCAGGGTTGCCGCCAGCCCGGCCGGAGTCGGCTTCGGCGCGCTGTCGGACACCGGTCGAACACCCGGGTTGGCCACCGCCGGAGCCGGGGCCGGCAGGGCCGCTTGGCTCCTCTGGTGCCCGCCCACCCACATCAGGACCGCGGCCACCACCGCGATCACCGTGACGAGCACGCCGAAGCCGACGGCCAGGTGCTTCGACGGTCGCCAACGGCTGGGATGCATGCATGCAGGGTATCGTCCCGACTGGCAGCCAGCCGCGACCCGCAAACCCCGAGCAGGTGCCGGATCGGCGCGGCATTTAGTGTTTGCACCCGACGAACGACTGACAGATTTCCGGCAAAGGAGCTCAAGCCGATGGAATTCGACGTGACCATCGAGATCCCCAAGGGGCAGCGCAACAAGTACGAGGTCGACCACGAAACCGGTCGGGTCAAGCTGGACCGCTACCTGTTCACGCCGATGGGCTATCCGGCCGACTACGGATTCATCGAGGACAGCCTCGGTGAGGACGGCGACCCGCTGGACGCCATGGTGCTGCTGCCGGAGTCGGTGTTTCCCGGTGTGATCGTCGAAGCCCGCCCGGTCGGCATGTTCAACATGACCGACGAGGCCGGCGGCGACGCCAAGGTGCTGTGCGTCCCGGCCGATGACCCGCGTTGGGATCACGTCCAGGACATCGGCGACGTGTCACAGTTCGAACTGGACGCGATCAAGCACTTCTTCGTGCACTACAAGGACCTGGAGCCGGGCAAGTTCGTCAAGACCGCCGACTGGGTGGGCCGCGCCGAGGCCGAGGCCGAAGTCACCCGCTCGCTGGAGCGGTTCAAACAAGCCGGGCACTGAATTTGCACCGCGGTAACACGCGGTAACCCGGTCGTGGCATGAGCGGTCGATGATGACGGCGTGCTGCTGCATCAGGGGATCGGTTTGGCGGCGTTCAACGCGTTGCCGCAGCGCCGCGCCGTACACGCACTGTACGAGTGCTGCAACTGTGTGACATTGGCTGCCGACCTGGCTGCCGGCCGCCCGTATGCCGACCACGAATCGCTGTTCCGGGCCGCCGACGCGCTGTTGTTCGATTTGCCCGACGCCGGCCTCGATCGGCTGTTGAGTACCTGCTCGCATGTCGGGTGCCGGCCCCGCAGCGTGCGTTCGGCCGCCGAGCAGTGTTCGGTGTGGGACGACGACGCGGCGGTGATGGCCGAACTCGAGGCCTCCGCGCAGCGCTACCGCGAGCGGTTCGGCTTCGAGTTCGTGATGTACGTCAACGGGTTCGGCGCCGACGGCGTATTGACCGCGATCACCGACCGGTTGCACCACGACGAGCAGACCGAGCTCAAGGTGGTGCGCAACGAGTTGGCCCGGATCTACCGCAGCCGACTGGAACGTCTGCTCGGCCCCGAGGGCGGTTACCAGAACTACTGGTGAGCTTGCTGCGGCTAAGCCAGGCTGTCGAGCACCGACCGGTACTCGTCGGCCTGTTCGGGCGTGATGCCGGCGCTGCCGCCGAGACTGAACGTCAGCAGGATATTGCCCTTGCTGTGGCTTTCGTCGGGACCCCACAACCGGGCCGCGTTGGCCAGTTCGTCGGGGGACGGGAACTGGACCACGTCGACACCACCGTTGGTGAACATCTGCACGCAGTGAATCTGCGAACACATGCCTCCTTCGGTGGCGTCCATCGGGGAATCGGCCGGTAGGCCACCGGCGATGATCAATGCATCGAGGACCTGCGCGGCCGTCACGTCGACCGGACCGACCGGCGGGTTCACCGCGGGACTGGCCGGGCAGAGCACGGTGTTCAGCGACTGCACCTGGGGCTCGGTGGGATCTGCTCCGGTGGTGAAAGTGCCGTAGGCGAGCCGTGATTCGATGTCCGGAGTCGCGATACCGCACTGGAAGGCCACGAAGAATTCACCGGTCTGATCCGAGTGCTGGTCGGCCACCGCCTCGACGATCTGGCGGTACTGCTGGTCGTCGAGGACCTCGTCGACGGTCACCATCAGCAGGTTGGGTTGGCGGCCTGCGGTCACCGTGTAGTCGGGCGCGGCAACGTCCGCGGTGTCCGCGGTGTCCGCGGTGTCGGAGCCGGAGTCCGGCGACGACGAACATGACACCGCGATGAATGCGGTCAGCGCCAATACGCCGATCCGGGCAAAGCTGGCGCGACGCGACATCAAGACCTCCTGGAAGCTCGCGCCGACCTTAGCGCGCGCGGTCAGCCCTCTTCTTCCTTGGCCAGGGCGCGGCTGCGGATCAGGCTGGCGATCATCGTGATGAACAAGGTCAGCACGATCACGCCCAGGCTCCACAGCGTCGGGATCTCGGGGACGTGCACGTTCTCGCCGCCGTTGATGAACGGCAGTTCGTTCTCGTGCAGGGCGTGCAGGAACAGCTTGACGCCGATGAACAGCAGGATGAACGCCAGCCCCTGGGACAGGAACACCAGCCGGTTGAGCATGTCGCCGAGCAGGAAGTACAGCTGGCGCAGGCCCATCAGCGCGAACACGTTGGCGGTGAACACGATGTAGGGCTCGCGGGTCAGCCCGTAGATGGCCGGAATCGAATCCAGCGCGAACATCAGGTCGGTGGTGCCCAGCGCAACGATCACCAGGAACATCGGCGTCATCAGACGCTGGCCGTTGCGGCGGACCCACAGCCGCAGCCCGTCCCACTCGTCGGTGAACTTCAGGTGCTTGCGGGCGACCTGGACCACCTTGTTGTCGCCGTCGTCACTGTGATCGGTCTCGCGGACCAGTTTGATGGCGGTGTAGACCAGGAACAGTCCGAATGCGTAGAACACCCAGGAGAACTTCTCGATCGCCACCGCGCCGGCCGCGATGAAGATGCCACGGAAGACCAGCGCCAGGATGATGCCGACCATCAGGGCCTGCTGCTGGAAGCGCCGCGGCACCTTGAAGCTGGCCATGATGATGATGAAGATGAACAGGTTGTCCACCGACAGGCTGTATTCGGTGAGCCAGCCCGCGAAGAACTCCAGACCGAACTGGCGGCCGTGGAATAACCACAGGAACACCCCGAATGCGATCGCCAGCCCGACGTAGAACGACAACGCGATCCCGCATTCCCGCATGGTCGGCTCGTGCGGACGACGCGCGATCACCAACACGTCGAAGAGCAGGATCGCGATCGTCACGCCCAGGGTGATAGCCCATTCGGCGGCGGAAACGTTCATGCAGAATTCCTCCGGTCGTCACTCACGCCAGAGGTCTCTTCCACCGTCGCTGACACGACGATCCACGGCGCCGGTCGTCCTGGGACGGTCGACGTGATGACGACCCCGTGGCGTAAGGAGTACTCCCCTCTGCGGGCAGTCTGGCAGGTTCTGCAGCCGGGCGGAAATCAGCCGCGTGCGACCGGCAACGCCAAGGACGCCGTTGCGCGACGGACTTAGTATGTTCGCCTTGTGGCAATGCCTGCTCCTGCGGAGATTCCTGCTCAGTACCTGCTCGGGGAGCACGCTCCGGAACCGCGCACCCTGATCGACATTCTCTACGAGACTGCCACGCGCTACCCCGATGCCGCTGCCATCGACGACGGCACCGTGCGGCTGAGCTACTCGGAGTTGATCACCGACGTCGAGGACAGCGTGACCTGGCTGGCGGCCCGCGGGATCGGGCGCGGCGACCGGATCGGGATCCGGATGCCGTCGGGCAGCTACGCGCTCTACGTCGCGATCTTGGCCACCCTGGCCGCCGGCGCGGCCTACGTGCCGGTGGACGCCGACGACCCCGACGAGCGCGCCCAGCTGGTGTTCACCGAGGCCGGTGTGGTCGGTGTGATCACCGAAGCCGGCCTCACCCGCGGCCCGGGATCGTCGCGCGGCTGGCGGGCCGGCAAACCGCTGGGCCGCGACGACGCCTGGATCATCTTCACCTCGGGGTCCACCGGCACCCCCAAGGGGGTCGCCGTCACGCACCGCAACGCGGCCGCCTTCGTCGACGCCGAAGCACGGATCTTCCTGCCGGACAATCCAATCGGGCCTGAGGACCGGGTGCTGGCCGGGTTGTCGGTGGCCTTTGACGCGTCCTGTGAGGAAATGTGGCTGGCCTGGCGGCACGGCGCCTGCCTGGTGCCGGCACCGCGTTCGCTGGTGCGCAGCGGGATGGACCTGGGACCGTGGTTGATCTCCCGGGACATCACCGTGGTGTCGACAGTGCCGACACTGGCGGCGCTGTGGCCGGCCGAGGCGCTCGAACAGGTGCGGCTGCTGATCTTCGGCGGTGAAGCCTGCCCACCGGAGTTGGTGGAACGACTCGCGGTCGACGGCCGCGAGGTGTGGAACACCTACGGCCCCACCGAGGCAACCGTGGTGGCCTGTCTGGCCGAACTGGACGGCAGCGGGCCGGTCAGCATCGGGTTGCCGCTGCCCGGCTGGGATCTGGCGGTGGTGGATTCCGAAGGCCACCCGGTGGGTTATGGCCAGACCGGTGAGCTGGTGATCGGCGGGGTCGGCCTGGCCCGCTACCTGGATCCGGAGAAGGACGCCGAAAAGTACGCCGCCATGCCGACTTTGGGTTGGAGCCGGGCCTACCGCAGCGGAGACCTGGTCCGGCTGGAACCCGACGGCTTGTACTTCCAGGGTCGCGCCGACGATCAGGTCAAGGTCGGCGGGCGCCGCATCGAACTCGGCGAGGTGGACGCCGCGCTGGTCAACCTGCCCGGGGTATCCGGCGGCGCGGCCGCGGTCCGGCGCACCGCCAGCGGCACCCCGCTGCTGGTCGGCTACATCGCCAGTGCGGACCCGAACTTCGATTTGGCCGCGGCGCGCGCAGCGCTGGCCGAGGCACTGCCGGCGGCCCTGGTGCCCCGGCTGGTCCTGGTCGACGAGCTGCCCACCCGCACCTCGGGCAAGGTGGACCGCAACGCGCTGCCCTGGCCGGTCGGCAGCGACGACGACGAACCCGACCTGGGCGGCACGTTGGGCTGGCTGGCCGCGCAGTGGCGCGACGTGTTGGGCGCGCAGGTGGACGGCCCGGAAGCCGATTTCTTCGCACTCGGCGGCGGTTCGCTGTCGGCGGCGCAGCTGGTCGCCGCGCTGCGCGTCCGCTACCCGCAGCTGACCGTCGCCGATTTGTACGACCATCCGCGGTTGGGCTCCCTGGCCGGGTTCCTGGACGAGCTCGACCCGCCGCCGGTGATCGCGCCGCGCCAGGTCCGGCCCACCCCGTTGCGCAGCCAGGCCGCGCAGGTGCTGCTGTCAGTGCCGTTGGCCACGTTGACCGCCCTGCAGTGGGTGACCTGGCTGGCACTGGCCAACAATGTGCTGGCCGAGGTCTATCCGCTGCCCTGGCTGGCACCGCTGAACTGGTGGCTGGTGGCGGTGGCGTTCGTGCTGTTCATCACGCCGCTGGGCCGGATGGGGATCGCCGCGGTCAGCGCGCGGACGCTGTTGTCGGGACTGGAGCCGGGCAGCTACCGCCGCGGCGGGTCCGAGCACCTGCGGGTGTGGCTGGCCGAACGCCTGTCGGCGGCCTCGGGCGCGGAGAACCTGGCCGGTGCGCCGTGGCTGGTGTACTACGCCCGCGCCTTGGGCAACAAGGTGGGCAAGGGCGTCGACCTGCATTCGGCGCCCCCGGTGACCGGAATGTTGAGTCTGGGGCATCGCAGCTCGATCGAACCGGAGGTGGACCTGTCCGGGCATTGGATCGACGGCGACCTCTTCCACGTCGGGCCGATCACGATCGGCAATGACGCCACCATCGGTGCCCGGACCACGCTGCTGCCCGGTGCGGTGGTCGGCAAGGACGCCGACGTCGCCCCCGGCTCGGGGGTGCTCGGCAAGGTCAAGAACGGTCAGTACTGGACCGGCTCGCCGGCGGTGAAGTCCGGCAAAGCCCGGCACCCGTGGCCGGAGCACCGGCCGCCCCGCGCCGTGCTGTGGGTGGTGATCTACGGCCTGACCTCGCTGCTGCTGAGCGGGCTGCCGCTGCTGGCCCTGGCAGCCGGGTTCGCGGTGCTGGTGTGGGCGGTGCGCGATACCGCCACGCCGGCCGACGCCGCGCTGCCCGCGCTGCTGTGGACCCCGGCCGCGGCACTGACAGCGGTGCTGGTCTACGCCGCGGTCACGGTGGTCGGGGTGCGACTGTTGTCGATCGGTTTGCAAGCCGGATATCACCCGGTGCGCAGCCGGTCGGGCTGGCAACTGTGGGCCACCGAGCGGCTGATGGACGCCGCCCGCAATTACCTGTTCCCGATCTATGCCAGTCTGCTGACGCCGTGGTGGTTGCGCCTGCTCGGCGCCAAGGTGGGCGCCGGTACCGAGATCTCGACTGCGCTGCTGACGCCGAAGTTCACCGTGATCGAGGACGGCGCATTCCTGGCCGACGACACCATGGTGGCGTCTTACGAGCTCGGCGGCGGCTGGATCCACGCCGCTCCGGCCACCATCGGCCGGCGCGCATTCCTGGGCAACTCGGGTATCACCCAACCCGGCCGGCGGGTGCCGCCGGACGGCTTGGTGGCCGTCTTGTCGGCCGCGCCGCACAAGGCCAAGAAGGGCTCGTCCTGGCTGGGCAGTCCGCCGATGCGGTTGCGCCGGCAGCCGACCGCCGCCGACACGCTGCGCACCTTCCACCCGCCAGTGCGCCTGAAGATCATGCGAGCCCTGGTGGAAACCGGCCGGCTGGTGCCGGTGATCGTCACCTTCGCGATCGGCGCCGCGGTGCTGGGCGCGCTGCAGGTGCTGGCCGTGCACTACGGCTGGGGGTACACCGCACTGGCCGGCGGTCTGGTGCTGCTGATCGCCGGGGCGTTCGCCGGCGCCATCGCGGTGCTGGCGAAATGGGTTGTGGTGGGCAGGATCCGGGCGGTCGAACATCCGCTGTGGTCGTCGTTCGTGTGGCGCAACGAGGTGTCGGACACGTTCGTCGAGACGGTGGCCGCACCGTGGTTCGCGCGGGCCGCGAGCGGCACCCCGGTGATGAACATCTGGCTGCGTGGACTCGGTGCCGACATCGAGCGCGGGGTGTGGTGCGAGACCTACTGGCTGCCGGAGGCCGATCTGGTGCGCCTGGGTCGCGGCAGCACGGTCAACCGCGGGTGTGTGGTGCAGACGCATCTGTTCCACGACCGCATCATGGCGATGGACACCGTGGTGCTCGACGACGGCGCCACGTTGGGCCCGCACTGCGTCGCGCTGCCCGCGGCCCGGATCGGCGCCGGTGCCACGGTCGGGCCGGCCTCGCTGGTGATGCGCGGTGACGAGGTCCCGGCGTCGACCCGCTGGTTGGGCAATCCCATTGCGCCGTGGACGAACTCACGTAAGAAGCGGCGCTCGTGAGCAAGAAACGCGCGCCGGGTAAGTTCCGTCCGCCGGTCATCGACCCGTATCTGCCGCAGAACGGCAACTTCGGCTACCGGGTGTCGCGCTACGAACTCGCGATCGAGTACAAGGTCGCCAGCAACCGGCTGGCCGGATCGGCGTCGATCACCGCGGTCACGCTGGCGGCGCTGAAGACATTCACCCTGGATCTGGCACAGAACCTGAGTGTGTCCAAGGTCACGGTGAACGGCCGCCGGCCGCAGCACTTCTCCACCTCGGGCGGCAAGCTGCACATCACCTTGGCCGCGGCGGCGCCGGCCGGGTCCGCGTTGCTGATCGACGTGCGCTACGGCGGTAATCCGCGGCCGATCAAAACCATGTGGGGCGAGGTCGGTTTCGAGGAGTTGGACAACGGTGTGCTGGTGGCCGGCCAACCCAACGGGGCGGCGTCCTGGTTCCCGTGCGACGACCATCCCGGCGCCAAGGCCAGCTACCGCTTCCAAATCAGCACCGACAGTCCGTACCGGGCAATCGCCAACGGCGAGTTGCTGTCTCGTCGAGTGCGGGCGGGGCAGACCACCTGGACCTACGAGCTGGCCGAGCCCACCTCGACCTATCTGGCCACCTTGCAGATCGGGGACTATGTCACCCACCAACTGGCCAAGTCACCGGTGCCGATGCAGGCCGCGCTACCGGCCCGACTGGTCGGCGCGTTCGATCAGACCTTCGCCCGGCAACCGCAGATGATGAAGGCGTTCCTGAAATGGTTCGGCCCGTACCCGCTGTCCAACGGCTACACGGTGGTGGTCACCGCGGACCGGTTGGAGATTCCGCTGGAGGCGCAAGGCATTTCGATCTTCGGCGCCAACCACTGCGACGGCACCCGCCGGTCGGAGCGACTGGTGGCCCATGAGTTGGCGCACCAGTGGTTCGGCAACAGCGTGACCGCCCGGCATTGGCGCGACATCTGGCTGCACGAGGGTTTCGCCTGCTACGCCGAGTGGCTGTGGTCGCAGGAAGCCGGCGGGCCCAGCACCGACGAACTGGCCCGCCAGTACCACGGCAAGCTGTGCCAGTCCCCGCAGGACCTGCTGCTGGCCGACCCGGGACCCAAGGACATGTTCGACGATCGGGTGTACAAGCGCGGCGCGTTGACCCTGCATGCCTTGCGTTCGGCGATCGGGGATGAGAATTTCTTTGCCCTGCTGCTGGATTGGACGACCCGGCACCGGCACGGCACGGTGGTCACCGACGACTTCATCGGATTGGCCGCCCGCCATTCCGAGGTGCCGCTGCGAGGGCTGTTTGACGACTGGCTGTACGCCAAACCGGTGCCCCGACTGTGACCGACGCCGGCGCGCCCACAGGCCCGGTGACGCGCGGCAGCGTCACCCGGGTGGGTGTGGCGACCGCCGTCACCGCGGTGTGCGGTTACGCGGTGTTGTATCTGGCCGCCCGAGATCTGGACCCGGCCGGGTTCTCGGTGTTCGCGGTGTTCTGGGGTGCGTTCGGTTTGGTGTCCGGCGCAGCCAACGGACTGCTGCAGCAGAGCACCCGGGAGATCCGGCTGGCCGCCGCAGCCGGACCCGCGCAGCCGCCGGGTGCGGTCACCCATCCGATGCGGTTGGCCGCGCTGGTGGGTCTGCTGGCCGGGGTGCTGATCGCGGTCAGCGCGGTGCTGTGGTCCACCCATGTGTTCGTCGAATTCCGTTGGCTTTCAGTGCTGTTGCTGTCCACCGGGCTGGCCGGGTTCTGTCTGCACGCCACCTTGTTGGGCATGCTGGCCGGCGCCGACCGCTGGTCGCAGTACGGCGCGCTGATGGTCACCGACGCCGTCACCCGGGTGATCCTCGCCGCCGCCACCGTGCTGATCGGGTGGGGTCTGGTGGGTTTCCTGTGGGCCACCGTCGGCGGCGCGCTGGCCTGGCTGGCACTGCTGATCGCCTCGCCGACCGCGCGGCACACTGCCACGCTGGTCGCCCACGATGATCCCCGCTCGTTCCTGCGCGGGGCGGGGCATGCGGTGGCCGCCGCCGGCGCCAGCGCAATCCTGGTGATGGGCTTCCCGGTGCTGCTGCAGGCCACCTCGGGTGAGTTGGGCGCCGTCGGCGGCGTGGTGATCCTGGCGGTGACGCTGACCCGTGCGCCGCTGCTGGTGCCACTGACCGCGATGCAGGGCAACCTGATTGCGCATTTCGTCGATCAGCGCCGGCACCGGTTGCGGGCCCTGACCGGGCCGGTGCTGCTGGTGCTCGGCATCGGTGTGTTGGGGGTGGTGGCCGCCGGCTGGGCCGGGCCGTGGCTGCTGCGGGTCGGTTTCGGCCCGGGTTACCAGGCCGGCGGTGCGCTGCTGGCCTGGCTGACCGCCGGTGCGGTGGCGATCGCGGTGCTGACCGTGACCGGTGCGGCGACCGTCGCGGCCGCGCTGCATCGGGCGTACTCGCTGGGCTGGGTCGGGGCCACCGTGGCCGCGGCCGCGCTGCTCATGCTCCCGCTGGGTCTGGAGACCCGCACCGTGATCGCCCTGCTGTGCGGGCCGATCGTGGGAATCGTGGTGCATCTGCTCGCGCTGGCCCGCTCGGGTCCGGCCGTCGGTCGGGACGCGGGCCTGCGCCTGCCCGGTGGGCCCAGCTAGACCGCGTACCCTGACCTCATCGAAGCGCCGTATCACGACACCTGGATCGTCGTCCCAGCATTCAACGAGGTGAGCGTCATCGCCGACGTCGTCACCGGTCTTCGCGCGGTCTTCGGGCGCGTGGTGGTCGTCGACGACGGCAGCCACGACGGCACCGCGGCCGCTGCGCTGGCCGCCGGCGCTCACGTCGTCACCCATCCGGTCAACCTCGGGCAGGGCGCGGCCATCCAGACCGGCGTGGAGTACGCCCGCAACCAGGCCGGTGCACGCGTGTTCGCCACCTTCGACGCCGACGGCCAGCACCGGGTCGCCGACGTCGTCGCCATGATCGAGCGGTTGGCCGTCGGCGACGTCGACATCGTGGTGGGGACCCGATTCGCCGACGGGCCGCCGCCGCGGATGCCGTGGCTCAAGCGGCTGGTGCTCAAGACCGCCGCCGCGGTGAGCCCGAGTAGCCGCAAACTGCACCTGACCGATGCGCACAACGGGCTTCGGGTGTTCACCAAGACCGTGGCCGACGGGTTGAATCTGACCATGAACGGCATGAGCCACGCCAGCGAGTTCATCGCGCTGATCGTGGAGAACGACTGGCGGGTGGCCGAGGTGCCGGTCCAGATCCTCTACACCGACTATTCGATGTCGAAGGGCCAACCGCTGCTCAACGGTGTGAACATCATCTTCGACGGTTTCCTGCGGAAGAGGTTGCCACGATGAACTGGATCCAGGGCCTGCTGATCGCGGCGGTGCTGGCGCTGCTGCTGTACTTGGTGAAATCGCGGCGCAGCGCCAAGACCAGGGCCTGGGTCAAGGTCGGCTATCTGGTGTTCGTGGTGGCCGCGGTGTACGCCATCCTGCGGCCCGACGACACCACGGTGCTGGCCAACCAACTGGGCGTGGACCGGGGCGCGGATCTGATCGGCTACGTGCTGATCATCGCGTTCATCTTCACCACGATGAGCACCTACATCCGGTTCAAGGACCTCGAGCTCAAGTACGCCCGGCTGGCGCGGGCGGTGGCGCTGACCAATCCGCAGACCCCGGAGCACTGACCCCGTCTGCGCCCAAAAAGCCGGTTCTGCGCAGCTCGGCCGGTCAGTGCGTGCGGAAGTACTCCACGGTGCGACGCACGCCCTCGTCCAGGCCGACCTGCGGCCGCCAACCCAGCACCTGCTCGGCGCGGCTGATGTCCAGGCAGGACCGTTTCAGGTCACCGAGGCGCGGCGGGTGGAACTCCGGGTCATCCGGGGCGCCAACGGCTTTGGCGACGGCGGTGTGCAGTTCCCGGTCGGAGGTCTCCAGGCCGGTGCCGATGTTGAACCGCTGACCGCCGCCGGCATCTCCGGACGCCTTGACGAAGGCGTCCACCACGTCGTCGACGAACACGTAGTCACGGGTGTTGGAGCCGTCACCGAACACCTTCGTCGTCCGACCCTCCAGCAGGGCCTGGGCGAAGATGGCCACCACCCCCGCCTCGCCGTGCGGGTCCTGACGCGGGCCGTAGACATTGGCCGGCGCGATGTGCGAGCAGTCCAGGTCATACAGATGCCGGAAGGTGTTCAGATAGATCTCACCGGCAACCTTGCCCGCGGCATACGGCGAATGCGGATCGGTGGGCACTTCCTCGCTGGTCGGGAATGTCGAGGGCACACCGTAGATCGAGCCGCCCGAGCTGGTGTGCACGATCTTGCGCACGCCGGTCCGGCGGGCCGCCTCCGCCAGCCGCACGGTGCCGATCACGTTGACCGAGGCGTCGAACCGCGGATCGGCCACCGAGTGGCGCACGTCGATCTGCGCGGCCAGGTGGAACACCACCTCCGGGGTGTACTCCTCGAAGATGGTGTCCAGGTCGGCCTCGACGATGTCGGCTTCGCGGAAGAAGAACTGCGGCTGCTCGGCCAGGTGCTCGATGTTGGTGGCCCGGCCGGTGCTGAAATCATCCAGCCCGACCACCGAGTGGCCGTCGGCGATCAGCCGATCGACCAGCGTAGATCCGATGAAACCGGCAGCTCCGGTGACCAGTGCGCGCATCGCCCCCACCCTACCCAGGTAAGAAGGTGGAATGTCTGCCCGCTCCGTCGTGACGCTCGCCACCGCGCTGATCGCGGTGCAACTCGCGGTCCGCGCCGGGCTGGCATTCGGCGGCTACTTCTATTGGGACGATCTGGTGCTGGTGGGCCGGGCCGGCACCCAGGAGCTGCTGTCGGTGGGCTACCTGTTCGACGACCACGACGGCCACGTGATGCCGGCCGGCTTCTTGCTCGGCGGGTTGATCACCCGCGCGGCCCCACTGGTCTGGTCCGGTCCGGCGCTGTCGCTGGTGCTGCTGCAATTGTTGGTCTCGCTGGCGTTGCTGCGCACCCTGCACGTCCTGCTGGGCTGGCGACCGGCGCTGCTGGTCGTGCTCACCTTCGCCTTGTTCACGCCGTTGGCGGTACCCGGATTCGCTTGGTGGGCAGCCGGATTGAACTCGCTACCGATGCTGGCCGCGCTGGCCTGGGTGGTCGGCGACGCAGTCCTGTTGGTCCGCACCGGGAATCGCCGCTACGCGATCACCGGCACCGCGGTGTTCTTCGGCGGGCTGCTGTTCTTCGAGAAGGCCGCGGTGATCCCATTCGTCGCGTTCGCCGTCGTCGCGCTGCTCGGTTACGTTGGCGAGCAACCCGATTGGCTGCGTCAAACCTGGCGGCGCGGTCTGCCGCTGTGGCTGCCGGCGCTGGGCGTGCTGGCGCTGTGGATCGTGGTGTACCTGGTGGTGGTGGATCAGCAGCGCTGGAGCTGGGATCTGGCGATGACCTGGGATCTGTTGGCGCGCTCGTTCACTCACGGCATCGTGCCCGGTTTGGTCGGCGGCCCGTGGGAGTGGCAACGCTGGGCGCCGGCATCCCCGTGGGGGGTGCCGCCGCCGGCCGTGATGGCTGTCGGCTGGATCAGCCTGGCGGCGCTGCTGGCGCTGTCGGTGCGGCGCAAACGCCGGATCGCCCTGGTCTGGTTGATCGCCCTGGGTTACGCAGTGGCCTGCCAGATCCCGATCTACCTGATGCGCTCATCGCAGTTCACCGCGCTGGAACTGGCCCAGACCCTGCGCTATCTGCCGGACCTGGTGGTGGTGCTGGCGCTGTGCGCCGCGGTAGGGCTGCTCGCGCCTGACCGGGGGTCGACGCCGGCGACGCCGTCGCGGGTACGCACCGGCGCCGTGCTGGTGGCGCTGACGGCGTTCGTGGTCAGCAGCCTGTATTCCACCGCAACCTTCTTGACCAGTTGGCGCGACAACCCGACGAAGGACTACCTGCACACCGTGCAAGCCAGCTTGGCGGCCGCGGCCGCCGACTCTTCCGCGCCGCTGCTCGACCAGGAAGTGGACCCGTTGATCCTGCAGCGGATGGCGGCCCCGGAGAACCTGTTCAGCCACATGTTCGCGCTGCTGCCCAACCGGCCCGAATTCGCTTCTGCCACCACCGATCTGCGGATGTTCGACGCGACCGGGCGACTCCTCGACGCGCAGGTGACCTGGGTGCGCACCATCGTGGCCGGACCGACACCGCAGTGCGGCTACCTGACGCAGCCGGAATTGCCGCCGGTGCAGATGCCGTTGGACGGTCCGCTGCTGCCGTCGGAGTGGACCACCGAGATCAACTACCTGGCCAACGCCGAAGGTTCGATGACGCTGTCGCTGGATCAGGGCACCGAGGTCAAGGTTCCGGTGCATCCCGGGCTCAACCGGGTGTATGTGCGGCTCCCCGGCGCCGGCTCGGCGATCACCGCGCAGGCCGTCACCGCGTCGCTGTCGGTGTGCATCGCCTCGGGGCCACTCGGTTATCTGGCGCCACGCTGACTGTGCCAAAGTGATTTACATGACTGACTGGCGTGATCAGGGGTTGAACGTGTTCCGGGAGATGCTGCCCGGTGTGCTGCCGGAAACCGTGCCCAACGAGCAGGTGACCTTCGGCCGAGGATTCGCCAGTGAGCTGATGGAGATCGGCGTCGAGGGCATCTTCGGGCGGCTGTGGTCGCGCGAGGGACTGTCCCGGCGGGACCGCAGCCTGGTCACGCTGGGCCTGCTGATCGCACTCGGCGCCGAAGACGAGATGGAATCACACTTCAAGATCGCATTGCGCAACGGCTTGACCGAAGACGAACTGTCCGAGGTGATCTATCACTCCAGCGGCTATGCCGGCTTCCCGGCGGCCAACACCGCCAAGACCGCCGCGCTCAAAGCGATGCAACCAGAACGCGACATCTGACCGTTGCCGTTGCCGCTCTACCGTTTCCTTTCCGCTCACCGGGCCGGGTGAGCGGAACGGAAACGGTAGAGCGGGTGTGGCCGGAGCAGGTGGAGCCGCCTGGGGGAATCGAACCCCCGACCTATTCATTACGAGTGAATCGCTCTGCCGACTGAGCTAAGGCGGCGTGCCCGTCATCCGGGCCCAGCAGAGTCTACAGGTCGCTACGCAGTGCTTGCCCCACGGTGGCCACCATGGCATCGACGGCGAATTTGGGTTTGACGTTGGTCGCCAGCGCCGTACGGCAGTCCAGCACGGCCTCGATGCAGCGCAACAAGCGATCTGCCGAGGCATGCGCGGCCATCGCGGCGGCCTTGTCGGCCATGTCCGGGTGGTTGGCGGTGACCTCGGAGCTTCCGGTGGCCACCAGCAGTGCGTCGCGAAAATAGCTGGCCAGGTCGATCAACGCGCGATCCAGCGCGTCGCGGGCGGCCCGGGTGTGCCGGGACTTCTGCCGCTTCTCCAGATCCTTGATCGCCCCGGCGGCCCCGCGCAGGGTTCCCGCGGTGCCCTTGCCGGTGCCGCCCGCACCGAGCGCGGTGCGCAGTTCCTCGGTCTCGACCTCGTCACGCTCCACGGTCAGCGCCTTGGCTTCGGCCTCGGCGGCCGCGACCAACTCTTCGACGGCGGCGTACGCCCGCGATGGGGTGGCAGCGTCGCGGGCCAGCCCGAGCGCGCGGTTGCGCCGCTGCCGGGCGTCCGGGTCGACCGCCAGCCGGCGCGCCCGGCCGACGTGTCCGCCGCACACCGACGCGGCCCAGCGCGCGTCCTCGGCGGACAGCCCGTCGGTGTCGACGAGCACCTGCGCGATCGACTCGGCGGTGGGGGTGACCAACGCGACGTGCCGGCACCGTGAGCGCAGGGTGATGGCGATGTCCTCGGGGTCCACCGACGGTGCACACAGCAGGAACACCGTCGACGGCGGCGGTTCCTCGACCACCTTCAGCAGCGCGTTCGCGGCGCCCTCGGTGAGCCGGTCGGCGTCCTCGATCACCACGATCTGCCAGCGGCCGGTGCTCGGCCGACGGGCCGCGATCTGCACGATGGCCCGCATCTCGTCGACCCCGATCGACAGCCCCTCGGGAATGATGCGCCGGACGTCGGCATGCGTGCCGGCCATGGTGGTCTGACAGGCCCGGCAGGCGCCGCAACCCGGGCGGTCCTCAGACGTGCACTGCAGCGCGGCCGCAAAGCACAGTGCGGCCACCGACCGGCCGGATCCGGGCGGGCCGGTGATCAGCCAGGCGTGTGTCATGGTCCCGGCCGTGAACCCGCTGTGAGTCGCATCACTGCGCGCGGCGACGGCGGCTGCGGTCAGCTCTGCTTCCACGGCCTGTTGGCCCACCAATCGCGCGAAAACCCGGTGCACGGCCGCAACAGTAGTGCTCACCGGGGACATTTGGCACCGCCGCCGGGGTCTGTCGGGGTTCGGATACCGGCCAGCCGACCGATACGGTGATGGGGTGAGCACGGCGGAGCGACCGCAGGGGCGAATCAGCGGGTTCGTCCGGTGGGTCGTGCGTACCCCGTGGCCGGTGTTCACCCTCGGCATGGTGCAGGCCGACATCATCGGCGCGCTGTTCGTGCTCGGCTTCCTCCGCTTCGGCCTGCCGGCGCAGGACCGGGTGCAGTTGCAGGACCTGCCCGCGCTGAACCTGGCCATCTTCTTGGGTTATCTGCTGATCTCGTTCACCATCGGCGCGATCGTCAGCCTACGGCTACTGGTCCCGGTGTTCCGCTGGCAGCGCCGCGAAGCGCTGCTCAGTGACTCCGATCCAGAAGCCACCGAACTGGCCCGCACCCGTGCCCTGCGGATGCCCATCTACCGCACCGCGATCAGCCTGACCAACTGGTGCCTGGGTGCCATCGTGTTCATCGCCGCCAGCCACACGGTGGCCGGACATTCGGCCCTGGTGCTGGCGGTGGCCACCGGCCTGGGTGCCACCGCGACGTCGATCATCGGCTACCTGCAATCCGAGCGGGTGCTGCGCCCGGTCGCGGTCGCGGCGCTGCGCGGCGGGGTACCGGAGAACTTCCGGGCCCCCGGTGTGATCCTGCGGCTGGTGCTGACCTGGGTGCTGAGCACCGGCGTGCCGCTGTTGGCGATCGTGCTGGCCGTGGTGGCCGGCAAGTTCTCCATCCTGAGTGCCTCCAGCGATCAGCTGTTCACCCCGATCCTGTTGATGGCGTTGGCCGCTCTGGGTATCGGGTTGGCCGGCACCGTGTTGGCGGCCATGTCGATCGCCGACCCGCTGCGTCAGCTGCGCTGGGCACTCGGCGAGGTGCAGCGCGGCAACTACAACGCGCACATGCAGATCTACGACGCCAGCGAATTGGGTTTGCTGCAAGCCGGATTCAACGACATGGTGCGGGATCTGTCCGAACGGCAACGGCTACGCGACCTGTTCGGCCGGTACGTCGGCGAGGACGTGGCCCGACGCGCCTTGGAGCGCGGCACCGAACTCGGCGGCCAGGAACGCGACGTCGCGGTGCTGTTCGTCGACCTGGTCGGCTCCACCGAATTGGCGTCCACCCGCCCACCCGGCGAAGTGGTGAACCTGCTCAACGAGTTCTTCCGGGTGGTGGTCGAAACGATCGCCAAACACGGCGGTTTCGTCAACAAGTTCCAGGGAGACGCGGCCCTGGCGATCTTCGGTGCGCCGATCGAGCACCCGGCCGCCTCCAGCGCAGCGTTGGCTGCCGCCCGGGATCTGCACGACGCACTGCTGCCGGTGATCGGGTTCTCCGAGTTCGGCATCGGGGTGTCGGCCGGTCGCGCGATCGCCGGTCACATCGGCGCCCAAGCCCGGTTCGAGTACACCGTGATCGGAGACCCGGTCAACGAAGCCGCCCGGCTCACCGAGTTGGCCAAGCTGGAACCCGGGTTGGTGTTGGCCTCGGCCCGGGCGGTCAGCGAGGCCATCGACTCCGAAGCACTGGCCTGGGACGTCGGCGAGACGGTGGAACTTCGCGGCCGACGCGCACCGACGCAGTTGGCACGTCCGAAAACAGCTGCGGTACAGCAAGTTTCTGACGAACAACCGGTGGACGGCTAAACCAGCCCGGTTCAGGCCTTCTTCGCGGCAGCCTTCTTTGTCGCCTTCTTGGCGGTGGTCTTCTTGGCGGCGGCCTTCTTGGTCGCCTTCTTCTTCACCGGGCCGCGGGCACGCCGATCGGCCAGCAGTTCCGAGGCGCGTTCGTCGGTGATCGACAGCACGTCGTCGCCCTTGCGCAGGCTGGCGTTGGTCTCGCCGTCGGTGACGTACGGACCGAAGCGACCGTCCTTGATCACCATCGGCTTACCCGACGCCGGGTCGGTGCCCAACTCCCGCAGCGGCGGAGCCGCGGCGGCCTGTCGGCCACGCCGCTTGGGCTCGGCGTAGATCTTCAACGCCTCCTCCAAGGTGACGGTGAACATCTGCTCCTCGGTGGCCAGCGAGCGAGAGTCGGTGCCGCGCTTGAGATATGGGCCGTAGCGGCCGTTCTGCGCGGTGATCTCCTCACCGTTGTTCGGGTCCACGCCCACCACCCGCGGCAGCGACAGCAGCTTCAGTGCGTCCTCGAGCGTCACGGTTTCCAGGTCCATGGTGCGCAGCAGCGAACCGGTGCGCGGTTTGGGTCCGGTGGGTTTCTTGCCTTTCTTGGCCGGGGTGCCGGCCTCGCCGTCGTCCGGCGGCTCGGGCAGCACCTCGGTCACGTAGGGACCGAATCTGCCGTCCTTGGCCACGATTTCGTGACCGGTGACCGGGTCGATACCCAGACTGCGGCCGCCCTGCGGGGTGGCGAACCGCTTCTCGGCCAGCTCCAGGGTCAACTCGTCGGGCGTCACGTCGTCGCTGAGGTTGGCGCGCTGCGGGGTCGGTTCGCCGTCCTCACCGAGCACCATCCGCTCCAGGTACGGACCGTTGCGGCCGACCCGGACGTACACCGCGCGGCCTTCCTCGTCGTCGAAGAGCTTGATCGAGTTGATCTCTCGCGCGTCGATGCCCTCCAAATTGCCACCGACCAGCTGCTTGAGCCCGCCCGAACGCGCGATCGAACCCTCGACGCCGTGCTCGCCGCCGAAGTAGAAGTTCGACAGCCAGTTGCTGCGCTGTTCGAGACCCGAGGCGATCTCGTCGAGTTCGTCTTCCATCGCGGCGGTGAAGTCGTAGTCCACCAACCGCGCGAAATGCTGTTCCAGCAGCCCGATCACGGCGAACGCCACCCAGGACGGCACCAACGCGCTGCCCTTCTTGTACACGTAGCCGCGATCCTGGATGGTCTTGATGATCGAGCTGTAGGTCGAGGGCCGGCCGATGCCCAGCTCCTCGAGTGCCTTGATCAGAGAGGCTTCGGTGTACCGCGCCGGCGGATTCGTGGAGTGCCCGTCCGGGGTCAGCTCGGCGGCCCGGACCTGCTGGCCCTGGCGCAGCTGCGGCAACCGGCGTTCGGCGTCGTCGGCCTCACCGCCGGCCAACTCGTCGACAGTTTCGACGTAGGCCTTCAGGAAACCGGCGAAGGTGATGGTGCGACCGCTGGCGGCGAACGTGACCGCCCGGTTTCCGCCGTCGACGGCAGCCTGACCCGCGATCCGCAGACTCAAGGTGGTGCCGCGCGCGTCGGCCATCTGGGAGGCCACCGTGCGCTGCCAGATCAGCTCGTAGAGCCGGAACCCGTCGGCGTCGAGTTCGCGGCGCACCGCATCGGGGGTAGCGAAGGTGTCCCCGGCGGGACGGATCGCCTCGTGCGCCTCCTGGGCGTTCTTGACCTTGCGGGTGTACTGCCGCGGCGACGGGTGCACGTACTCCTCGCCGTAGAGCTGACGGGCTTGCGTGCGCGCGGCGTTGATCGCCGACTCCGACAGCGTGGTCGAGTCGGTACGCATGTAGGTGATGTAGCCGTTCTCGTACAGCTTCTGCGCCACACTCATGGTGCGCTCGGAGCTGAACCGCAGCTTGCGGCCGGCCTCCTGCTGCAGCGTGGAGGTCATGAACGGGGCGTAGGGCCGCCGGGTGTACGGCTTCTCCTCCACCGAGGCCACCTCGAGCGAGCTGCCGCGCAGCCCGTCGACCAGAGCGCCCGCACCGGCCTGGTCCAGCACCACGACCTCGTCGGGCTTCTTGAGCACACCGAGGGAGTCGAAATCGCGCCCGGTGGCCACCCGCTGGCCCGCGACGTTGACCAGCCGGGCGGTGAACACCGGCGGGGTGGCGGCCGGGTCGGAGACGCTGGCGTCCAACTCGGCGACGATGTCCCAGTACTCGGCGCTGCGGAACGCCATCCGCTCGCGCTCGCGCTGCACGATGATCCTGGTCGCCACCGACTGCACCCGGCCTGCGCTCAGCTTGGGCGCGACCTTCTTCCACAGCACCGGTGACACTTCGTAGCCGTACAGCCGGTCCAGGATGCGACGGGTCTCCTGGGCGTCAACCAGGTCGATGTCCAGTTCGCGAGGGTTCTCGGCGGCCGCCCGGATGGCCGGTTCGGTGATCTCGTGGAACACCATCCGCTTGACCGGGATGCGCGGCTTGAGCGTCTCCAGCAGATGCCAGGCGATCGCTTCACCCTCGCGGTCACCGTCCGTTGCCAGATAGAGCTCGTCGACGTCCTTGAGCAGGCCTTTGAGCTCGGTGACCGTGGCCTTCTTGTCCGGGCTGACGATGTAGAGCGGCTCGAAGTCGGCATCCACGTTGACACCCAGCCGGGCCCACGGTTCGGACTTGTACTTGGCCGGCACGTCGGCCGCGGCCCGGGGTAGATCCCGGATGTGGCCGCGGGAGGATTCCACTATGTAATTGGGCCCCAGGTAGCTGGCAATCTTGCGCGCCTTGGTCGGCGACTCGACGATGACGAGCCGCCGGACGCTTCCATTTCCGTCAGCCACCTGCGCTTACGCTCCTACTTCCTCGGCACCCGACGGGCTCTGTATCCCCCGCGGGCAACTGCCAATGTTGCATTGTGGACCCCCCGACGCAAACTGGCTCCCACTTCCGACGACGTCAGACCCGCGGCCACCCCGCGATCGCGTCGACGTCGTCGGGCGCTTCCCCGACATTCTCCACCAGCCGCGACAGCCGTCGGCGACCACTGATCCGCAGCGCCGGACGCGCCCCCCTGGTGCCGATCAGCGTCGGCGCGATTCCCACCCTCATCAGCGCTGAGGCTAGCGGGGAATGCGTCTCGGGTGCGTGCGGGTCCAGGCCGAGCAGGTAGCGGTCGGCGTCCGGGTAGCCGGCGGCCAGCACCCAGGCCCGCAGTTCGCGCGGGCCGGGCAACCACTGCGGCGGCACCGTCTTGACCGCGCCGCGGGTCCAGGCCGCGGCCATGGTCAGCAATCGCGGGTCGAGGCTGGTCCGGACCAGCGGGGTGTCCTCGTCGGTGCGGGTGATCTCCGAGTGCAGTTCGACCTCGTCGATCATCTCGGCCAGCCCGACCGCCCGCCACGACGCATCCACCACCACCGACAGCCGCGCACCACCGCGGGCCGAGACGATCTGTCCCGGCGCGGCCAGCATCCCGGCCAGGTCGGACACCGCAGGCGGCACCGATTCGGCGGAGAAGAAGGACAGCTGGCTCACGTCACGACAGTAAGCCAGACCGACCCCCCAGCCGGAGAAGAAACACCCCCGGGCGGTTCGACCGTCCGGGGGTGTGTTCTCAAGAGTGGTTTGCTCAGATGGCGCGAACGCCGGTGGCCTGCGGGCCCTTGGGGCTCTGGCCAACCTCGAACTCCACGCGCTGATTCTCCTCGAGGGTGCGGAAGCCCGACCCCTGGATCTCCGTGTAGTGGACGAACACGTCGGCGGATCCATCCTCAGGAGCGATGAAGCCGAAGCCCTTCTCCGCGTTGAACCACTTCACAGTTCCCTGTGGCATTCTCGTACTTTCCTTACTGTTTACTACCGGGTGCGGTACACCACCGTTGCAATGCACCGGGCCCGTTGTGACCGCACATCCTTCGCAGGAAACCGCGATCGCAACGTCGATCCTGCGAGATTGACACCACACAGAAGCTGCGACCTCCCACATCCAATCATGATCGGCGCCGCCGCGACAGTCTCAAGATCACCAACTCGTGAACAATTGACTCCGTGACCACACCGACCGCCGACGAGCACGCCGCCGCGCGCGGTGCCGGCGGGCCGGATTCCGGCGCCGGCCGCGGCGTTGCCCCGCCCCCCGGTTCCTTCGGAGCCGAGTTGCTGGCAGCTGCCCTGGCCGGCTCGGCAGCCGACACCGATCCGGTCGCCGGGGGCAGCCCGGTCCGTCATGTCGCGAACCTGCCAGCCCGCACCGGCAGCCGGTCATCCTGGCCGGAGTGGGTGCATCCGGACCTGGTCGCGGTGTTCGCCGACCGCGGGATCGGCACGCCCTGGTCACACCAGGTCCAGGCGGCCGAGTTGGCGCACGCCGGCCGGCACGTCATCGTCAGCACCGGGACGGCCTCGGGCAAGTCGCTGGCCTACCAGTTGCCGGTGTTGACGGCGTTGGCCGAGGACCCCCGCGCCCGGGTGCTCTACCTGTCCCCGACCAAGGCCCTGGGCCACGATCAGCTCGCAACCGCGCACCAGCTGTGCGCCTCGATCCCGGCGCTGCACGACGTCGCTCCCAGCGCCTACGACGGCGACAGCCCCACCGAGGTGCGCCGCTTTGCCCGGGAACGGTCCCGCTGGCTGTTCTCCAACCCGGACATGATCCACCTGTCCTTGTTGCGCAACCATGCCCGCTGGGCGGTGTTCCTGCGCGGTCTGCGTTTCATCGTGATCGACGAATGCCACTACTACCGCGGCATCTTCGGCTCGAACGTGGCGATGGTGTTGCGGCGGTTGCTGCGGCTGGCCGCCCGCTACGCCGCCGACGGCGGCGAGCCGACGGTGATCTTCGCCAGCGCGACGACGGCGGCCCCGGGGGCGACCGCGGCCCGGTTGATCGGGCAGAGCGTCGCCGAGGTCACCGAGGACGGTTCACCGCACGGCGCGCGCACGGTGGCGCTGTGGGAGCCGCCGTTACGGACCGACGTCACCGGCGAGAACGGCGCTCCGGTACGGCGCTCGGCGGGTGCCGAATCCGCCCGGCTGATGGCCGATTTGGTGGCCGAGGGAGCGCGCACCCTGACCTTCGTGCGGTCCCGCCGCGGCGCCGAACTGACCGCGCTGGGTGCCCGGGCCCGGCTCGACGAGACCGCACCGGAGTTGGCCGCGCGGGTGGCGTCGTACCGGGCGGGTTACCTGGCCGAGGACCGCCGGGCCCTGGAACGCGCGCTGGCCGACGGCGAGTTGCTCGGCTTGGCCACCACCAACGCGCTCGAGCTCGGGGTCGACATCGCCGGCCTGGACGCGGTGCTGCTGGCCGGGTTCCCCGGCACCGTGACGTCGTTCTGGCAGCAGGCCGGCCGGTCCGGGCGGCGCGGGCAGAGCGCGCTGGTGGTATTGGTGGCCCGCGATGACCCGTTGGACACCTACCTGGTGCACCACCCGGCCGCGCTGCTGGACAAGCCGATCGAACAGGTGGTCATCGACCCCACCAACCCGTACGTGCTCGGGCCGCAACTGCTTTGCGCGGCCACCGAACTGCCGATCGACGAGCGGGAAGTGCGGCTGTGGGACGCCGAGGCGGTGGCCGACGAACTGGTCGACGACGGCCTGCTGCGCCGGCGCGGCAGCCGGTACTTCCCGGCCCCGGACGTCGACCCGCACCCGGCCGTGGACATCCGCGGCGGGTCCGGTCCCGAAATCGCGATCCTGGAATCCGACACCGGCCGGATGCTGGGGGCCGCCGGAGCCGGGCAGGCGCCCGCCGCCCTGCACCCCGGCGCGGTGTATCTGCATCAGGGCGAGACCTACCTGGTGCAGAGCCTGGATTTCGAGGCCGGTGTGGCGTTCGTGTACGCCGACGATCCCGGGTACAGCACGCACGCCCGCGAGACGACCGACATCAAGGTCACCGGCGCGGGCGAATCGTTGCAGCGCGGAGGGGTCCGGCTGGGTCTGCTGCCGGTGCAGGTGACCAACCAGGTCACGGGTTACCTGCGGCGCACCCTGGCCGGCGAGGTGATCGACTTCATCGATCTGGACATGCCGCCGCGCACGCTGCCCACCGTCGCGGTGATGTACACCGTCACGCCGGAACTGCTCGCCGACAACGGTATCGACTCGGCACGGATACCCGGCTCCCTGCACGCCGCCGAACACGCCGCGATCGGGCTGCTGCCACTGGTGGCCAGCTGCGACCGCGGCGACATCGGTGGGTTGTCCACCGCGATCGGGCCGGACGGGCTGCCGACGGTGTTCGTCTACGACGGGCACCCCGGCGGGGCCGGCTTCGCCGAACGCGGGTTTCGGCAGGTCGCCACCTGGTTGGGTGCCACCGCGGATGCGATCGCGGCATGTGAATGCCCGCAGGGCTGCCCGTCCTGTGTCCAGTCCCCGAAATGCGGCAACGGCAACGATCCGCTGGACAAGGCCGGCGCCATCACTGTGCTGCGGGCGGTGCTTGCCGCACTGGGTTGACGACGGACCCCTCGAACGGTCGCACCCCAGGCGGCGCACCAGACAACTCTGCTCGGCTGCGCTCATCCGGCGACCGTGCAGTCGCAAACGTTAATTTGCTGTTAGGAAAAATTACCGCCTCCAGTGCGACGTCGCAACCCCTCCGCGGGCGCCCGCCACCGTTGCCAAAACCGGCAGCTGATGTGGTGATTCCCACTGCCTAGGCAGTCCGCCACCGGGGGTCGGGCGGTCCGGACTTCGCCTAAGATCAGTGCCCATGACCCACGACTGGTTGCTCGTGGAGACGCTGGGCAGCGAGCCTGTCGTGGTCGCCAACGGGCGGACGCTGCAGGAGATGGTTCCGGTCTCGGAGTTTCTGCGGCGCAGCCCGCATCTGGCGGCCATTCAGACCGCGATCACCGACACGGTGGCCGCGGGCACCAGCCTGACCAGCCTCACCCCGAAGGGCAACCGGGTGATCTGCACCGAACCGGTGAAGATGACCGACGGCACCGTGCACGGCGTGCACCTGTGGCTCGGCCGCGCCGACGACACCGCCCCCGATCGGCCGCTACCGGGTCCGCTGCTGTGGAACCTGAGCACCGGCGTGGCCACCGATACCCCGCAGTCGCTGATCAACAGCGGGCTGGACCCCGAGACCGGTCCGGCGGCCAACCGCGCGTTCATCGAAGATCTGCCCGACCGGGAGATGCACCCGGTAGAGGCCCGGCTGCTGTCCCGAACCCAACTCGGCGAACCCGGCACCAGCTACTGCGCCAGTTGGCAGGTCACCGATCATCAGGGCGAGCAGATCACGGTCAGCTTCGTGACCCGGATCAACATCGAGGTGATCGACGGCGCCGAGCAGACCGTGGCCCGGGCGATGAACTGGCGCTCCTGACCAAACCGACTGGTGCTCAGTGTGTTCCGCGTGCCGGCCCGGCGCGCGCGGCGGCCCGGGCAGCCTCCGGCCCGATCCGCAGCCGGACCCCGACCTGTGCGGTCACCACGGCATCGAGTCCCTCGATGCGGCACTCGGTGAGTTCTGCACCCATCGCCTGCGCCAACCGGTTGCCGCGCGCACACGCCGGCCCCGGCCCGTCGGCCAGCGTGGCCGCCACCGCCAGGGCCGCCAGGTCGGCGGCTGCCTGCGCGGTGTGGCGAGCCACGATCACGCTGCCCAGCTGTGCCCCGCCGATCGCGATGACCAGGACGGCGGCCACCGCGTAGGCCGCCGTGACCGTGACGCTGCCCCGCTCGGAATCAGTCGCCGGGCTCGACGGCGGCGACCGCGGTGGCATCGATGCGCACACCGGGCAACAGCGCCGAGCGCGCGGCGACGCTGACCACGACGAAGTCGCCGTCGTGGCGCACCTGCATCCGGGCCCCGCGGGGGGCCACCGCCGCCACCACCTGCGCGGCCACCCGCTCGTCGCCGCGGGCGGCCAGCCGGGCCGCCTCCCGGGCTGCGTCCAGGCAGCGCACCTTGGCTCCGATCGCCACCAGACCGGCAACGCACAACGCCAGCACCCCCACCAGGGTGACCAACGCCAGTGCGGCCTCCACGGTCGCGGCTCCAGCATCGTCGCTCAGACGCCGGTGTTCAGTGCCCGGTTGATGATGTTGGTCAGGGCCGAGACGATCGAGTCGCCGGTGACCACCGAGTACAGGATCGCTCCGAAGGCCGCCGCGGCGATGGTCCCGATGGCGTATGCGGTGATCCTGAATTACACCCCTGGCTTAGAAAGTTGCCCTCTTAAAAGAGGGCTCGCAGCCCCGTTATCAGAACGCACTGACAACTTCTGACCGTAGGCTCGGCGTGTCGTGCGGCTTTGCCTCGCCTTAGAGCGCATGATCGTCCGTTTGGCTAAGAATCCTCTGAAAATGACGCCAATGTGATTCCTTAGCTGTGAACTGTCCGCATCCGGCGGTACGCTGTGCCCAACGCAACAAACCTCAGGCCGATGCCTGGGGGGCTCGGGAACCTGAGGCTTGTGCTTCTACTTGGTCGGTAGAACTCAAAAGTATCAGGAGAGCGAAGCTTCGGAGTAATTATCCGGGGCTTTGTGTGATCCGAGTCTCACCTTGTTCGCGTTGATTGACCGCGCCTGAAAGGCAGGCCGGTTGGTACGAAAGGTGAACAAAACCCATGTACTTCAGGGTGAAGAACGACGCAGGTGGCCATCCGACGTGGTGGCTCTACAGCAATAACCATCAGATGGTGGCGTGGGCTGGCGAATCTTTCGCATCCACCTACAACGCCAACCGTGCAGCCGAAGCCTTCAAGGTCGGGGCAAAGACGGCTGCGTACGACATCTACTCGGACACCGGCGGCAACTGGCGCTGGCGGGCGAATCGCGGCGGTAACAAGGTTGCCTCGTCGGGCGAGTCGTTCTACAGCAAGTACGACGCTCAGCGTGCGGCTGAGAATGTTCGGGACAACGCGGGCGGTGCGACGGGGCCGTAGCCCGTACATCGCGGAAAGGGCGGCATCCTCCTTCGGGAGGGTGTCGTCTTTTTTGGCGCGATTCCGTCCTCCAACCTCTCGTAGGTTGCCCCTGGCGCGCTGGCAAGGCCCTTGAGGAATTAGCTGTAGCCCGGGTCGCCGGGCGCAGCCCGCCTCCAACGAGGATAAAATTAGCTACGACTACAACATGACACGTTGCTACCTGTGGTTATGGCCGTTCATGGAGTTTGCTGCATGCTACGGTGGGGGTCAGCGCGAGGAGGATCCCCATGACGAAGGCCCCGGTCCTACGCAATCTCTCTCGATGTGAGATCGAGCCTCTCTGCTCCCTTCCCTTCCCAGCATGTTTCGCGTTCCGCCACGTCAACTCGCATCACGACTGGCGAGGAGTTCTGCCATCTTACGATGAACCGGCAGCGACGACGAAAGGATCGAAATGGCTTGGCCTGCAAGGGATGACCCGAACTATCAGGCATACAAAGACGCGTATAACGCCCGACGACGTAAACGACGCAGCGATCCCGATTACATGGCTCGGTCACGCGAACGATGGGCAGCGCAGAAGGAGCGGCGCAAGGCAGAGGAATGGGAGAGGCGACATGGCAAGGAGGGCTGAACCACGAGTCATCGACTTCGGTAAGTGCGGCGATTGGGGATACAGGGTCTACGTCAACGCATTGCCCACACCGACCGACGGAAAGCTTCGACGCCCAACCCGGCCGGTGCCCGCGTTCCGGATGAAACGCGCTCGACGCATCTTGTGGGAGTGCAAGCAACAGCCCGAATGGCAACGGACCCAAGCGGCGTACTTCAAGCACCCATCACTGCGCAACGTGCCGTATCCCGTTCTGAAGCAACTACTGAAAGAGAGCGAGAGTGAGGGCTGATGGCGCCTCAGAAGTGGCGGCGAAGGATCGACGCAGAACAGCTTTTCGATGATGTGCGCAGTTGGATTGAGCGCTTCGTCAGTGTGATGAATCCCGACGACCTCGACATCATCACACTGTGGATCTTGCACACCCATCTGGTTAGCGAACTCAAGTCCACACCACGATTGATGATCGGGAGCATCGCTCCTGAATCCGGTAAGACGACGTTGCTCGACCACATGAACCGCCTATGCCACAACCCAGTGCAGGCAGCTTCGATGACGCCTGCGGTACTGCCTCGCATCTTGCAACACAGTATGGCGACAGTGCTTCTCGACGAAATTGACCGAGCGCTCAAGCCCGATAAGGAGGGCGTGAACGACCTCATTGCGATTCTGAACTCGGGCTATCGCGTTGGGGGTGCTCGCATCCTCATGGTGAAGGGCGAGGGCGGTGCTTACGTCCCGATGAAGCTACCGACGTTCGCTCCTGTCGCAATGGCGGGCAATCGTCCTCAGTTGCCCGATGACACCCGCAGTCGCAGCATCCATATCGTGATGATGCCCGGCGGTGAGGATGTCGAGGAATCCGATTGGGATGAGATCGAGGACGACGCGCAAAAGCTCCACGACAGGATCGCCGAGTGGGCCGAAAACGTGCGGGACCAAGTGCCGAACACGTCGCGGGTTGAATTGCCGGCCGAATGCAGGAACCGCCTGAAGGAGAAGTGGAAAGCACTCAAGCGTGTTGCCGTGTTGGGCGGTGAGCGATGGACCGCGAAGGCGGACAACCTGATTAAGCACGCCATCGCGGAGTACAACGCGGAACGAGAGAGCGGAATCAACAGGCCGCCAATCGGCGTCATGCTCATGATGGATCTCCATGCGGTCTGGCCGGAGGACAAGAGCTTCATGTCGTCCGAGCGCTTGGCTAATCGCTTGATGGCGCACAATCCGGACTACTGGGCGCGCGACGCAGATCGGGACAACACGCGGGACCTCAACGCCCAACGCTTGGGAAAGCTCATCCACGAGGCCGCCAAGGTGAACAGCGTTCGAGGCGTCAGGAACGGCCCCCGCGGATTCCGCAAAAGGGATCTGAACCCGATATGGGTGCGCCTCGGGTTGCCAATCAAATGAACATGCACATGCACTCGGAGCACTCGGTCCAGACGGATCACTCGGAGCGTCAGAAAGTGCCCTCACCGGTGCTCCGACTGTACCGAGTGATCCGAGTGATCCGAGTACATGTGCATAAACGACAACGTGGGACAGAAAGCATGATCGCGCCATGTCAGAGGGCAATCTGCATAAGCGATGGAATGAACTAAGGAAGGTACACAATGAATCTCGAAGAAGCCCGCGAGCTGATGCACAAGCTCAACCACGGTGACGCACAGTCGGGTGTGGGCAAGGCGGCTTCCATCACCGGATGGGAAACGCTCCTGAATGCGATCGACACGCCAGACGGTGAACTCTTGGACATAACAATCGAGCGCGTCGGCAACAGGTGGTGGCCGTTAGGACACGTCGGGCCTGCAGCGCCATGTTGTGATGCTCCAGGCGACGAGCACACGCCGGAATGCACCGCACGTCACGATGACGACGACGAGGACGCGTAGAAGGACCTCAGTTCGCGTGTGAGCGCCTTACGTGCGCTCGACGTGACAATCGTTGCAGGGCAATAGTTCAGATGCGTACGGGGCGCACAGCGACGGTGCGACTCGACCATTGAACCTCGAATTTCCGGCGCGTAATGTCGCTGGCACGCTGACCGGGCGGTAATCCGGGGTCGTTCACTCGACGTAAAACAGGTGAAGCCGACGGGTTTACGGCAACTGAATATCAACCGCGCGTCTGACGATTCGACGCTCTCCCCACATGACTGGTGACTAAGGCTCGGTGTGGGCATTGAAACTAACTGACTGAGTTCGGGCCTTTGCGCTCGTGCTCAAACCCATTGAAAGAGTGAAGAAATGGCATTCATCACGAATGAGTCGCCCAAGGCATGGGCGATGGACGTGTTGGGTATCGCACCCCAGCAGGTCATTCCGCAGGCACTCGTCCTGCAGTGCACGACCAAGGGCGGGGAAGTCCAAGGCGATGCCCCCGTCGTGCGGGTACCACGGATCAAGATTCTCGATGCGGGCTTCGTGCCCGAAGGATCGGATATCCCGGAAAGCGATCCTGAGCTGAGCGAGCTTCTGATCAAGACCGGGACCGTGGCCGAACTGATCAAGGTCTCGCGTGACCAGCTTTCGCAGGAATCGGCCGCGGGACTCATCTCGCACGAGATGCAGCGTTCGCTGATTCACAAAGCGGACACGGCATTCCTGTCACAGCCCGCGCCCGTCGCACCCGCCGAGTTCCCACCTGGTGGCTTGCTCGAATACGCGACTGACGCAGGCCCCGTCACTGGGGACCTCGATGCCCTGATCGACGCATTCGCCGCAATCGAAGGATTGCCCGGTGGTGTGGTGACGCACATCCTCGCGCACCCCTCGGCATACGCAACGTTGCGTCAGATCAAGAAGGCGACGGGAAGCAACGAGGCCCTGTTGGGCGCAGGAACACAACCGGGCGAGAAGTCGCTGTTGGGTGTGCCCGTGCTCACCACGACCGCGATGCCGGCTGATGGCGTTCTGGCGCTCGACAAGAACTACATCGTGTCGGCGTACACCAACGTGGACGTTGCCCGTTCGGACGATTACTACTTCAACTCCATTTCCGTGGCGTTGAGGATCAGTTTCCGATTCGGCGCGGGCCTGCTCGAAGCGGCTGCGGCTCAGTACCTGACGGTCGAGTAGTAGATATCCCTAACTGAATAGCTGCACACACCGCGCTGCATGTGATCTGCTCATCTCCCAGGTCATTCTGCGCGTGGCCTCGAATGGGTGACGTGTTTCGTCTAGGTCTCGAACACGCGTCGCCCATTCTTGGTGGAAAAACTAAAGCGTCGCACGTCGTCGTGCCATGCGGAAGTTTCTCAATCTCGCGACACACCATCTACTGATGCGCTACCGCAAACCGCCTGAGCTGCTTGGTGTTGCGCGTTCGCTAACGTCTCACGAGTCATCGGTTCCTGTTGTACGGGTGGGCACGCTTGCACATGAACTTATGCACGTGATGTCTTGTCCTGCAGGCGATGTACTACGAGGTGCGTGTGCCTCGTATGCCTGACGCTGCGTGTGTGTTGCGCGAACGTGTTGGTTGTGTGGTGAACGACTGAATCTGTTTGTGCCATTTGCAATCGTATTGAACTATTGATGAATGAAATTCTTTGCGTTGCTCCGCTCTTTTTGCTGCGCGTTGCAATTGTCGCTTGTGTTGAAAAACTGGAAAATATGAACTTTGTTTCTTCGTTCGATTCTGGAAATGCCGGAAACTCCACGCAACCAGAACGGAATGGACCCCTCGATGATGCGCCAATATGGGCCACTCACGGACCGATCAACGCGCTTGCTTCAGTGGGATGCACGATCCGCGCTGGACAACACCGCGCAATCGACCCGCGGACATGGAAAGGGCTCGGCGCTCCTACCTGGGGGGATCAGGGGGGTGGGTGGCACGCGGCGTCGGAGGGGCTTTGTCGCTGCGGCTGTCGCCACCTTTCCCAAGTTTTGACGCAAGGGCCATGTCGGGGGTGAAAACCGGCCTGACCTCGGGGTTTTCTCGGCGTCGGCTTTCGGAGCGTGTGGTCATTCACCCTGTGGCATGGATCCTGAGCCCTCCTGTGCGCGCTCTGCGAATTACGTCGCGTGTGATGCGTCATGCGCGTACGCGGAAGATGTCACGCTCGCGCCAGGGCGTCTCTAATGCGATGCCTGGTGCGTGTGTGCGATGTTTCGCACGCCTTGCAACATGCTTGAGGGTATCGAGCACCCTCCTGTGTGGTCCGGTGTCGAAAGTCTTGGAGTGGCAATACTTGTCGGCATAGGTTGCATTTCTTGCCTCCGTCAACCTTTCCGCCCCGTTGCGGTAAGTCGTTGACCTGACGACATTTCCGGCGTGCGTAATTGGTCTTGGGGTGAGAACAGGACGCGTGCGACTTCACTCGCGCAATCGTCGCATTCAGTAACTCAGAACAAGGCTTCCTGCTCGTCCCCCGGCGCTTTTAACGTCTCCGCCTGAATGTGCGTTTCAGTATCCGTCAGAGGCAACAATAGCCTTTTGCCTTCGAATATCTCTGAAATGGTGATGTGCTGCAATCGAGGAAACGGTTGGTCGATCGAAGGATGCTTGTACGTTCCGCCATGGTTTATTGCGTCTCGTACACCTCGAGTACTTGGGCGCAGTGTAACTAGAATGCCCATGTCTGCATTTTGATGATCGAGCGTTCCTGCGAGGTCCCGCACGTCGGTCGGACCATAGGCGCCGCCCTTCACGCTCACGATGATCTTGCCGCGCTGGTTTCTCGGGAGGATGAATCGGGCGATCCCATCTACGCCTCGGTCGCCACCAGGCTTGGCTTTCGGTCGAGCCCCGATACGTGTCACAGCCCAACGTTCGAACTCGAAGTGGTTCTTCTCAAATAGCTTTCGAGCCCCATCCAGATCCTTGGGGATACCGCTCACTTCGAATGTGGTCTCGATGGGGGGGCTAGCTTCCGCGTACGTCTTCCGCAGGCGCTTAATGATCAGGTCAACCGCAAAGTACGCGATGTCGATGCCGATCCATTTTCGGTTGAGGCGCTGCGCCGCATCCACAGTGGTGCCGCACCCACAAAAAGGATCGAGCACAACGTCGCCCTCGTTAGTTGAAGTGCGGAGGATGCGCTCAAGAAGCGCGATTGGCTTCTGTGTCTGATACCCGAGCCTTTCAGCTGCGTTTGACCCCAGACGGATATCAGTCCATATATCTTGCGGCTGCATTCCGGGCATTTCGTCGAGGTAGTTTATTTTACGCGGCAATCCATTGCGGGAATAGTAAAGCCGGCCAGCTTCGTCCAGCTCTCTCATCGTGCTTTCAGATACACCCCAGTATTGACTGCCCGATGGCCAAACGCCCTTCCATTCGTAGCGGCTCCCAGGATTAGGTGCGGTTAGCTTCTCGTGGCTGTACCGACGTCCGGTGGACTCCTCTACATGCGGGTAGTCCCTCTCGATACTCTCCGCGTCGTAAGGGACGTAAACGCGATTCCATGTCCAATTCGGACCCATCGTGTAATTCAGGATGACATCGTGCACCGGTCCGAAGCGCGTGACGCGGTTGTGAGCCGAAGTCCGTTTCCAGATGATTTCGTTCCTGAAGTTCTCAGGACCAAATATAGAGTCCATTAAAACTTTTAGATAGTGGCTCATCGTCGGGTCGCAATGAAGATAGATAACGCCTGTGGGCTTAAGGACTCTGTGCAGTTCCAGCAGTCGAGGTGCCATGTTGGTTAGGTAGGCCATCGCATCGTTTTCACCGAGAAGCGTGTGGAAAGCCGTAAGTGCATCTGCGGCTGCATTCGGGGCGTTGTCGATAAAGTGGCCGAACTGAACTTCGGTGGCTGGCGTCCAGTGCCAGGTGTCTTCGAATGCCTCGATCTGAGCAGCTCCCGCATCTTCTGAACCGCCATTCCGGTCGAAGATCACCGAGTAGTTGCGGTTCGAGTTAAACGGCGGGTCGAGGTAAACCAGGTCCACAGATTGATCAGCAATGTACTGACGTCCGTCCCTGTCGCGCCCCCGCAGCACGTCGAGGTTGTCGCCGTAGTAGAGCTGATTCTTGTCCACACGCGCAGCTTAGGGTGGGGTCCCGACGATCACACGCACCGACACTGCAGAACAGACCCCCAGCGGCGAGCTGAGGGCCTGTTCGCGGGTGGTCAGTCAGTTACTCGACGACGGTGAGCTTCGCCTTCGCATCGGCCTTCGCCTTCTTCGTGGCCTCACGTTCGGCCGCCCACTTTGTGAACTTCGCCTTGAGCGGTGCAACGTCCTTGGCGGTGAACGCGTAGCGCGATCCCGACCCGACGCCCTGCTCAGTGGCGCGCAGGAACACGCGCAACGTCTTCGGGTCGGTGCCTACCTTGGCGGCAACTTCCTTAGTCGTCAGGGTGTTGTCGGTGCTCATTCCTCAATCTCCTTTGCGATGATGACACCGGCGTCGGGAACGCCGGGCAGGGTGAAACGCCACTGCATGTGTGCGGCTTGTTCGGGCGGGCCGTCGATCACGTCGGCGTCGTTGCCGTCCATGAAGTCCTCGATCCAGTTTTCGTAGTCGAAGGTGACTTCGGCATCCTTGACGAGGGCATCGTGTGGGGTACGTCCCCACGTCATCGCCCAACGCATGGGTGTGGCCATGTGGCGCTCCTTTCGAGCAGGTCAGCATGTGTACATAGCTATGCTAAGAGACCTGACGTGTGGAACTAACCCTTACCGGCGGTAAGACTTTGCGCTGTGCTGCAACATGTTTCGGGTCAGGCGTCGTCGGCCAACGCGGTCACGATGTCCACGAGCGGGCCGAACACTTGGTCGGCGTCGAGGTCCATCTCGAGGTCGCCAACCCGCGTGAAGCTGTCCACGACGACGCGCCCGCGTTCGTCGCTGTGCGATGACCACTCGTAGCGAAAGCCGGATTGACGGAGCCAAATGTTCTTCGCCTCGTCGTCCTGCGCTGACCACCAATCGGAGAACAGCTCGCCCGTGGGTTCGAAGCGCCACCCGGCGGGAACGCTTGGCACAGAAGACAGCTCGGCTTGTCGCGTCGTCAGTGCGTCGATGCGTTGATCGAGCTTCGCACGTTGCGGTGTGCCGCGCTTGAACGCGCCAACGCCGAGCTGGTCAGTCAGATCCTCAAGGGTGCTGTTGACCTCGGCCAGCTCGTCGGTGTGGTCATTGCCGGCGAACCACACCCGGCGCTTGCGTTCGAGCGGCCCCATGTTCTGGAGGATCTGACGCTCGACCTCAGCGTCGGCGTATTCAAGTGGGATGGTTTTGTTCCCGCATGGCCCATCGGCTTTCTGTGCAGACGAGCACCGGTACCGAGGTTTACGACCGACGCCTCCCTTTAGGCGATAGCCAGGACGACCACACACCGCGCAGTAGATGATGCGCAGCAAGAGGCCGGAGGATCTGACTGTCGGTTCCTTGCGGTTCTCACGTCCTGCGAGCTCGACGGCGAGACGGTCGAACACGTCGCGGGAGATGATGGGTTCAGCGCGCACGATGGGCGAACCGTCGTCGCCAACGACCAATACGTTGTCGCCGAATACCTTGTGGCCCTTTGCGTCACGCTGAGGTCGCCCCTGAGCGTCTAACAGTTGCTCTCGTGTCACAACACGCCCGAGCAACGTGTGGGACGTTAATGCGCGCTTCAGGGGGCCGGGATGCCATTCGTACCCGACGACCTCACGCCCGCGTGCTTGCGCGAAGCGATCCTTCGGCGTCAGCACTTTCCGCTTAGTCAGTTCGTGGGCAAGGGCACGTAGCGGTTCACCTGACAGGACGCGCTCGGCTACTTCGTGGATCACCGCGACTTGATCGGGGTCCTGCACCAATCGCCACTCGCCGTCGTCGTCACGTTCGGGGAGGTACCCCCACGGAGGAATGCCGCCTCTGTACTTGCCCTTGGAGAAGTTGTGTCGGAACGCCGACGCGTTGCGCTCGCTGATGGCTTCTAGCTCCATCTCGGCCACCTTGGCGACGAGTAAAGCGATGATGTCGCCGAAATCCGAGGAAAGGTCGAAATGGGCTTCGGTCGCGGACACCAGCGTCACGCCATGCTCGCGACTCCAGCGAATGAGGTCGGCCAAGTCGAACAGTCGCCGCACGATGCGATCCACACGGAAGAAGACGATCACGTCGAACTCGCCGCGTCGTGTGGTCAACCACTTCCCGAGCTGCGGCCTGTCGAACGGCGTCGTCTTCCCAGCTGACACGTCGAGGTCCTCGGCAATGCCTACCTCTTGATACCCGCGCTGCGCGATCAGCTCACGACACTTGGCGAGCTGTCGCTCAGGGCTGGTCGTCGCGTCAGTGACACGGCTGAGGCGAATGACGATAAGGGCACGCGGCGGTGACATGCAGGAATGCTACGCGCAAGGGGTGTAATAGACAATTGTGGCGTACTCCACCGTGGACATCCCGGACTCGTCGGCGTAGAGCAGCCCCAACCGAGCGTTCATCCGCTGAAATATCTTGTCCCACATCGCATTCCCTTCCATTCGATTACCAGGATCCGGTTCCGAGCACCTGGGCGGCCAAACCACCGACGACCGGCAGCACACCCAGGCACACGAAGGCCGGCAGAAAGCACAGCCCCAGTGGTCCGGCGATCAACACCGAGGCCCGCTGCGCGGCGGCCTCCGCACGCTGTCCGGTTTGTGCACGTGACTGTTGCGCCAACCCGGCCAGGCCCGCGGCCAGAGCCGTACCCGAGGCGGCCGAGCGGCGGGCCAACCGCAACAGCGATTGACTGTGCACGTCGAGTTCAGCACCGTGCTGCGGCGACCAGGCGACTCGAGGATCTGCGCCCAGCGCAAGCAAATCCGCGGCCCGGATGAGCAGCGCGGCCAGTCCGGGCGGCGCCGAGGCGGCCGTCGCGCGCGCCGCCGTCGGAATCGCCAGACCGGCTTCCAAACACACCGCGAAGACGTCGAAAGCCGCGGGCGCGGCGAACGGGTCGTCCGGTGCCGACCAGTGCGCGGCCGGTCGATGCGGCCGGGCGGCGGCAGCCCGGGTCCGGGTGCGCGCCGGAACAGGCAACAACAGCAGCGCCACGGCCAGCGCCAGCGCGGCGCCAGTCACGGCGTCACCTGCGCGGTGATCCGATCTGCCCACACCAAACCGCAGCAGGCCGCGGTGGTGCCCACCAGCAGGCACCACCCGCCGGCGGTGCTGCCCAGCAGGAACCGCAGTGGCTCCGCCCCGATCGCCTGGCCCAGACCGATACCCACGATCGGCAGCGCGGACAGAATGGTCGCGGTGGCCCGGGCGCCGGCCAGGCTGGCCCCGAGTTGGGCCGAATACTGCTGGCGGGCAGTCAAGTCCCGCTGCGCCGCGTGCATCAGCTGCGCCACCGCCACACCCTGCTCGGCGGCCAGCCGCCAGTACCCGGCGAGTCGGTTCCAGTCCGCGCGGCACGACGATCCGCAGCCGGCCCACTCCAACCCGGCGCCCACGTCGGCCCCGAGTCGGGCTCGCGCGGCCACCTCGGTGAATGCCGCTGCTGTCGCCTCGGTGAGCTCGGAACCGGCGGCCTCGAAGGCACGCACCGGGCTGGCACCTACCCGCAGCTCCCCGACCAACACGTCCAATCCGGCTGCGAGATCGGCGATCTCGCGCTCACTACGCCGCCTGGCCCGTTGCCGACGGGAGCGCAGGGTGAGTGTGCCGCCCAGGACGCCGACCGCTGCAGCGGGCAATGCGCCGGTGGCGACCAACATCACCAGCGCCAACCCCACGACCGACACCGACGCCGGTAGGCGCACCCGGGTGGTGGCCGAGGCCGGCGTCGTCATCCGCCGCCGCGGGCGAGCCGGCGCCACCAGCACCGCACCGGCCAGCGCCAAAGCGGCCAGGCTGATCACGTTCGGTCCCGACGCCGTAGCAGCCGTTCCAGTTCGGCGGTCCCGGCCAGGTTGTCGCGATCAGCACGCCAGGCCGGCAGCGCAACACACCGTCCGGCCGAATCCCGGTTCAGCACCGCGATTTCAGTCAATGCACGCTGCCCGCTGCGACGCCGGTCGACGTGCAACAAGACCTGCACACCGGCCGCCAACTGAGCCTGTAATGCCGGGCCGGCCAAACCGCCGAGCGCACCGAGCGCCTCCAGACGCGCCGGGACATCGGCAGCGCAGTTGGCGTGCACGGTTCCCGCGCCGCCGTCGTGGCCGGTGTTCAACGCCGCCAGCAGGTCCACCACCTCGGCGCCGCGCACCTCGCCGACCACGATGCGGTCCGGCCGCATCCGCAGCGCCTGCCGGACCAGTTGGCGCAAGGTGATCTCGCCGGCGCCTTCCACGTTGGCGCCGCGAGCCACCAACCGCACCAGATGCGGATGCCCAGGCGCCAGTTCGGCCGCATCCTCCACGCACACGATCCGCTCACTCGGCGCGACCGCTCCCAGCAGGGCCGCCAGCAGGGTGGTCTTACCGGCCCCGGTGCTGCCGGACACCAGGAACGCCAGCCGGGCGGCGATCACCGCGCGCAGTAGTCCTTCGGCACGGGCGTCGATCCCACCGGCGGCCACCAGCGCCGCGAGATCCTGGCTGGCCGGGCGCAAGATCCGCAACGAGATCGCGGTGCCCGCGGCTGCCACCGGGGGCAGCACGGCGTGCAGTCGTACGCAGGCGCCGGCCGGGCCCAAGCCGGGCAGCACGCCGTCGACCCAGGGCTGCGCATCGTCCAGTCGGCGGCCCGCAGCCAACGCCAGCCGCTGTGCCAGCCGACGCACAGCCGCTTCGTCAGCAAATCGAATGGCACTGCGGTGCAGACCGTTTCCATCGTCGAACCAGACCGCGTCCGGGGCGGTGACCAGCACGTCGGTGGTGTGGTCTGCGCCCAGCAGCGGATCGAGCAACCCGGCTCCGGTCAGTTCGGTCTGCAGCACCCGCAGATTGGTCAGCACCTCGGTATCACCGAGCAGTCCGCCGGACTCGGCGCGGATGGCTTGAGCCACCACGGCCGGAACCAACGGACCGGGTTGCGCCGCCAGCCGTTCCCGCACCCGATCGATCAGCGGGGTGTTCACGCCGCGGTCCGTCCGCGCCGAACCGGCCCCGGGTGTCTCGCACCGAGGAGTCGCAGCACTTCGTCGGCGGCCTGACGTAGCGGAGAGCGTCCGGACAGCCGAAGTCCGGTACGTTCCAGACGTTCGGCGATCAGCGGTTCGGGCCGCATCGTGGCCAGCACCGGCAGCCCCGCGGCCGCTGCCACGTCGGCTGCGGTCAACCCGCCGGGCGCAGGTCCGCGCACCACCAGGCCCACATTGGGGTTCAGCGAGGTCAAATGCGGGACCATCGCAGCTGCCGCGGCGCAGCAGCGCACCTCGCCGACGACCAGCAGCACCACCAACTCGGCTGTCGCCAGCGCGGCTTCGGCAGCGTCGGTGCGGCTGCGCGGCAGATCGCACACCACGGTGGCGCCGCCCCTGCGGCCCGCCTCGATCACCGATTCGACTGCCCCACCGTCTATTTCGAATCCGTGTCGGGCGCCGGAGAGTATGGCCACCCGCCCGTGCCGAGGCAGGCCGGACTGCACCGCACTCCATTCCAGCCGGCCACCCCGCACCGCGAGGTCCGGCCACCGAACCCCCGGTGCGGCCTCACTGCCCAGCAGCAGGTCCAGCCCACCGCCCCACGGGTCGACGTCGATCAGCAGCGCCTCGGCCGCGCGCTGGGCCAGCGCACAGGCGAACAGCGATGCCCCGGCGCCACCGCGTCCGCCGATGACGGCGATCACCGCACCCGGGCGTTCGGCCCCCGGCCGGGCCAACTCGCCGGCCACCGACAGCGCCGTCACCAGCTCGGCCGCCTGCCCGGGTAGTTCGAGCACCTGCGCCGCCCCGATCCCGAGAGCCGCCCGGTAGGTGCGCGGCGCCAGGTCGGCGCGGTCCGGACGGCTGGGCGCCAGCAGCGTCACGGCCGGGCGCCGCGGCAGCTGCGCCGCCGCACAGCACTCGGCGGCGACCTCGTCGAGCAGCACCGCGACGGCCGCGGTCCAGGCCCGGCGGGCCACCGGGGTGCGGGCCGACAGGTGCACGACGTCGACGCCGACGGCGGCCGCCACCCGGTCGACTTCGTCGCGCAGGAGCGCATCGTTGAGAGTGGCCAGGACCGCTGGAATCGTCGTCATGAACCCACCGTGGCGGGCCGGCGGGGGTACCGCCAGCACACTCACAGCGAATTGTGGATGGATCCCAGACTGTGTACTGAAAGTGGCTCCGGCGAACACAGTCGGGGGCGGCTGGCGACCTTGCCGTAGAAATGGGACGACCCCCGCCAGGGGGGGAGGAGGCGAGGGTCGTCGTGATTCAGTCCCGGGGGGTCGGACTGATTCACACCCGGCATAAGCCGAGTAATACTCACTATACACGCGAATGTGGGGCTGAGCGCAAGTCCTCAACGGACTAAATGTTGCGTCGCACGCTGCAGAATTGCAGTCTGCGACAGCTGGCCTGAACTGTCACTTTATTCGCACCGCCGGGACGTGTCACGCGACGCCTATCCTGAGGGCGTGACCATCCCCGATCCGGATGCCGCCGCGGTCCAACCCAGCCCCGCCGAGCCGGCCCAGCCCCGCGCGGAACGCACCGCGGCCTTCTTCGACCTCGACAAGACCGTCATCGCGAAGTCCAGCACGCTGGCTTTCAGCAAACCCTTCTTCGCCCAGGGGCTGATGACTCGGCGCTCGGTGCTCAAGTCGAGTTACGCGCAGTTCCTGTTCTTGATGTCCGGCGCCGACCACGACCAGATGGACCGGCTGCGCTCCTATGTGACCAGCATGTGCACCGGCTGGAACGTCGACCAGGTCAAGTCGATCGTGGAGGAAACCCTCGACGAGGTGGTCACCCCGCTGGTGTTCGCCGAAGCCGCCGACCTGATCTCCGATCACAAACTCTGCGGACGCGACGTGGTGGTGGTCTCGGCGTCCGGCGAGGAGATCGTCGCGCCGATCGCGCGCGCCCTGGGCGCCACGCACGCCATGGCCACCCGGATGGTGGCCGAGGACGGCAAGTACACCGGGGAGATCGCGTTCTACTGCTACGGCGAGGGCAAGGCCGAGGCGATCCGCGAGTTGGCCGCGCAGGAGGGCTACGCACTCGAGCACTGCTATGCCTACTCCGACTCGATCACCGACCTGCCGATGCTGGAGTTGGTCGGGCATCCGGCGGTGGTCAACCCCGACCGCACCCTGCGCAAGGAGGCCACCGCGCGGGACTGGCCGGTGCTGACCTTCTCCAAACCGGTGTCGCTGCGCGACCGGATCCCAGCCCCGTCCGGTGCCACGGTGGCGACCACCGCCGCAGTCGGCATCAGTGCGGTCGCAGCGGGTGCGCTCACCTACTCGCTGCTGCGTCGGTTCTTCCCGTAACCTGCCCGCGCCAAGGAGATTTCGGCCGATTTCGGCGTCCTTGGCAGGCACAATCGTCACTCCCGTAACGATCCGAGATCGCCTTACGCTCTTCTCAGGTTTCACCCTTGCTGTGATCAGCATCACGTAGTACAAAGGAAGCACGGAAGTCCGATACGGCCAAGGTCGATTCGGAAGAGAAGGATCGACTTCCCAAGTCGGGCAACCCAGCACGGATCCCGGAACCCACGCGGAGTCACAGCCGCGATAATGGCAGAAGTGTTGCGGGCCTGCGTGATTGCGAAGAGCGGACGATGTCGCGACCCTTGGGTTGGGCTGCAGTCGTCAAGGCATCGCAAGCACGCCGAGGTCAACCCACGCAACCCACAGTTGCACGCATGGTAACCGTGGTCCGTGCTAGCGGGCGGCGAGCCGAACTCTTCGGATCGCCGCCCGCTTCATTTGTCCGAGTGCGCGATTCGACGCTAGTGTTCGGCGGGCTTCTGGCCGGCGCTGGCCTTGGCATCGGCGATCGTCATGGCTTCGCGGGCACCGTCCTGCAGCGCACGGCAGCTCTGCAGCAGCCAGTCGGTCAACCCCTGCTCGGTGCCGGACGCAAATCCCTGCGCGGCCTTGCGGTATTCGGCGGGCCGGCGCATCCAGAACACCTCCGGCACCCCGAGGCCATGCGGATCCAGCCCGGAAGCGATCGTGACCAGGCGCGCGACCCCACGAGCCACCACGCCGTCGGCGCTGCCGAACGGGGCCAGCGCCAGCAGCTCGCCGTGCGCGACCGCCGCCAGGATGGGCGCGGGCACCGCACTACCGCCGGTCACCAACCGGGTCATCAACTCCAGCCGCGCCGAGACCTCCGGATCCACCCGCGGCCGGCCCAGCTGCTCTTCGGCCCGGGCCGGGTCGACCAGGTCGGCGGCGGCCAGGGCATGCAGCCGCGCGAGTGCCTGCAGCGGCGCGCGCTGCCACACCCCGATCAGCGGGCCACCGCCGCCCTCCAGCGCTTGGGCCACCCGCAGCGAACCGGCGAAGATCGGGTTGCTGGCCGAGTCTTCGTCGAGCTTGAGCACACCGCCGTCGAGGACCGACGACGCCCGCCCGGCCCGCAACGCCGCCTCGGCCGCGGTCACCGGCCAGCCACGCAGGTTGGCCCGGTGCCGGTGAGCTCGGCCCAGGGCCTCCCGCGCCCGGTCCACCGCATCGGCGACACCGGGTAGCTCCAACAGCGGGGCCAACGGGTCAACACTCACGGCGGCCAACCCTACTCCCGGCCCCGGGAATCGCATCGAGCAGCGATCGCGTGTAGGGATGCTGGGGGTCGTCGAACACCGACGCGGTTGCTGCGCACTCCACGATCCGGCCGGCCTGCATGACCGCCACCTGATCGGCGATCTCGTTGACGACCGCCAGGTCGTGGCTGATGAACAGATACGTCAGCCCCAGCCGAGCCTGCAGATCGGCCAGCAGATCCAGGATCTGCGCCTGCACCACCACATCGAGCGCCGAGACCGCCTCGTCGCAGGTGACCAACTCCGGCCGCAACGCCAACGCCCGCGCAATCGCCACCCGCTGGCGTTGTCCGCCGGACAGTTCCCGCGGTTTGCGCTCGGCCACCGACCGGGGCAGCGCCACCTGATCCAACAGCTCGACGACCGCGCGTCGGCGCTGCGCGCGGTCCCCGACCCGGTGGATTCGCAGTGGCTCGACCACACTGTCGAACACCGAATAGCGCGGATCCAAACTGCGGTAGGGATTTTGGAACACCACCTGGGCCCGACGCCGGAACACCCGCTCGGCGCCACGGTCCAGACCGGCCAGGTCGATCCCATCGAATTCGATGCGGCCCGAGGTGGGTTGCGTCAAACCCAACACCATCCGGCCCAATGTGGTCTTGCCCGAACCGGATTCACCCACCAGACCCATCGTGGTACCGCGCGGTATCCGCAACGACGCGGCGTCGACGGCGGTGTGGGCGCCGAACCGTTTGGTCACGTCGGTGACCACCACGATGTCGTCGGCGTCCCGGACCGGTTCGGGCCGGGCCCGGGTGCCGGCCGTGCGCACGGTCAACGCCGGCGCCGAGGCGACCAGCAATTTGCTGTACTCGTGTTGTGGTTTTCGCAGCAACGTGCGGGCCGGGCCGGCCTCGACCACCTCGCCGTCGCGCATCACCACCACCCGATCGGCGCGTTCGGCCGCCAACGCCAGGTCGTGCGTGATCAACAACACCGCGGTGCTCAGTTCGGCGGTCAACTGCTGCAGGTGATCGAGCACCTGACGCTGCACCGTGACGTCCAGCGCAGAGGTCGGCTCGTCGGCGATCAGCAGCCGGGGTCGGCGCGCCAGCCCGATCGCGATCAGCGCTCGCTGCTGCATCCCGCCGGAGAGTTGGTGCGGGTAACGGCGGGCCTGCAGCACCGGCTCCGGCATGCCGACGTCGGCGAGCAACTCGGCCACCTTCGTCCGGTCCCGACGACGGTTGCCAAAGCCGTTGACCCGCAGCGCTTCTGCGACCTGGAAGCCAACCCGGTACACCGGGTTGAGGTTGCCGGCCGGGTCCTGCGGCACGAAGCCGATCTGGTCCCCGCGCAACTTGCGCAGCGCGCGCTCGCCGGCCCCGCTGATGTCGACACCGTCGAATTCGATGCGGCCGGCCCGGATTCGGCCATCACTGGGCAACAGCCCCAGCACCGCTGACGCGGTGGTGGACTTCCCCGAGCCGGACTCGCCGACCAGCGCCACGGTCTGCCCGGCCGCTACCTCGAGATCCACGCCGCGCAAAGCCGATTCGGCAGCACCGAAGCCGACGTCGAGGCCACGGATCCGCAACAACGGTTCGGTCATGAGCGCCACCCCACCCGGCCCCGCGGTCCGGGATCGAGTGCGTCCCGCAGCACGTCGCCGAGCAGCATGAACGTCAACACCGTCAACGCCAGCGCACCCGCCGGATAGAACAACACGGTCGACCCGGCGCGCAACCGACTCTGCGCGGCGGAGATGTCGCTGCCCCAGGAGATCACCGACGGCGGCAACCCGACGCCCAGGTAGGACATGGTGGCCTCGGTGACGATGAAGGTGCCCAACGCCAGCGTCGCGACCGCGATCACCGGGCCCACGGCGTTGGGCACCACATGACGGAGCAGGATGCCGAAGCTGCTGCGTCCCAACGCCTTGGCGGCCAGCACGTAGTCCTGGCCGCGCACCTCGATGACCGACCCGCGCGCGATCCGCGCGATCTGCGGCCAGCCGAACGCCGCCAGGATCGCGATCACCGTCCACACCGTGCGGTGTTGCATCACCTGCATCAAGACGATCGCAGCCAGCAGCAGCGGGATGCCGAAGAACACGTCGGCCAACCTGGACACCACGGCATCCAGCCAGCCGCCGTAGTAGCCGGCCAGCGCGCCGAGCACGCCGCCGACCAGCAGCACCGCAGCGGTCGCGCCCAGGCCGACCAGCACCGAGGCCCGGGCACCGTAGACGGTGCGGGCGTAGACGTCGTGGCCCTGCAGATCGGTGCCGAACCAGTGCTGCGCCGAGGGTCCCAGCATGCTCTGGTCCGGGTCGGCGTAGTGCGGGTCGGCGTGGGTGAACCAACCCGGGAAGGCCGCCACCGCAACGATGATCACCAGCAGGGTCAGTGCCAGCACGAACTGCGGTCGACGCAGCAGCTGCCGCACCGCGTCAAGCATGGCGGATCCTCGGATCCAGGGCGGCATAGAGCAGATCGACCAGCAGATTGGCCAGCAGGTAGACCAGCACCAGCACGGTGACGATGGACACCACGGTCGGCGCCTCTTGGCGAGTCACGGCCTGATACAGGGCGCCGCCGACGCCGTGGATGTTGAAGATGCCCTCGGTGACGATCGCGCCGGCCATCAGGGCACCGAAGTCGGCGCCCAGAAAGGTCACCACCGGGATCAACGAATTGCGCAGGATGTGCACCCGCACCACGCGGCCGCGGGACAAACCCTTGGCGGTGGCGGTGCGCACGTAATCGGCCTCGGCGTTGCTGGCCACCGCCGACCGGGTCAAGCGCACCACGTAGGCAAACGACACCGACGCCAACACGATGCCGGGCAACAGCAGCCGCTGAAACGACGCGTCGGCGCCCACGGTGACCGGGGCCCAGCCCAGCCGCACCCCGAACACGAACTGCGCGACGAACCCGAGCACAAAGATCGGCACCGCGATGACGGTCAGGCTGACCAGCAGCACGGTGCCGTCGAACCAGCCGCCCTTGCGCAGCCCGGCGAGCACACCGAATCCGACGCCCAGTACCGCCTCCACCAAAAACGCCACCAACGCCAGCCGCAACGTCACCGGAAACGCCTGCGCCAGTACCTCACTGACCGGCAGCCCGGAGAACGAGGTGCCGAAGTCGCCGCGGGCGATGCCGCCCAGGTAGTGCAGGTACTGCAACCAGAACGGGTCGTCGAGGTGATACTGGGCGCGCAACTGCGCTGCCACGCCCGGGCTCAGCGGGCGGTCCCCACCGAGCGCGGCGATCGGGTCGCCGGGCAGCGCGAACACCATGGCGTAGATCAGCAGCGTCGCGCCGAGGAACACCGGGATCATCGCAGCGGCACGCCGCGCGACGAAACGCGACCAGTACCCCATGTCAGGCTTTGACGATCCGCTCGTAGTTCGGCAAACCGTTCCATCCGATCTGCACGTCGGACACCCGCTCCGAGTGCCCGGCCGCGCTGACGTAATCCCACAGCGGGATCACCGGCATGTCGTGCAGCAGGATCTGCTGAGCGCGATTGGTCAGTTGGTGGGATTCTTCGAGGGTCGGTGCGGCCTGCGCAGCCACCAGTGCACCGTCGAATTCGCGGTTGGAGTAGTCCACGTCGTTGGAACCCGCTCCGGTGACGAACAACGGTTCCAGGAACTCCAGCATCGACGGGTAGTCACCCTGCCAGCCCGCCCGGAACGCCGAATCGATGCTGCGCTCGGTGATTTGGGTGCGCAACTGCGCGAAAGTCGGCTGCGGTGCGCCCACCGCATCGATGCCCAGCGTGTTCTTGATGCTGTTGGCCACCGCATCGACCCACTCCTGGTGGCCGCCGTCGGCGTTGTAGGCGATCGCATACTGTCCGCTGAACGGTGCGATCTCATCGGCGCGCGCCCACAGCTGGCGGGCCCGCTCCGGGTCGTAGTCGAGCATCTGGTTGCCGGCCAGGTCGGGATCGAAACCGGGCAGCGATCTGGCCGTGAAATCCCTTGCCGGCGCGCGACTTCCGTGGAATATCTGGTCGCAGATCTGGGGCCGGTTGATGGCCGCCGACAAGGCCTGCCGGCGCAAACGGCCTTCTTCCCCGTCGAAGTGTTCCAGCCGCAACGGGGTGTCCAGGGTCTGGTTCTGCGCGGTCGGCCCGGACAGTGCCCGGTCCCCGAGCTCGGATCGGAAGGTGGACAGCGCGCCGGCCGGGATGGTGTCCAGCACATCGAGATTGCCGGCCTGCAGATCGGCGTAGGCGGTGTCCAGATTGGCGTAGAACACGAACCGCAGACCTTCGTTGGCCGGCGTCCGGTTGCCGCGGTAGTCGGGGTTGGGCACCAGATCGAGGTGCACGTTGTGCTGCCAGGCCGCACCGTCGGCCAACCGGTAGGGTCCGTTGCCGAACGGCCGGCGCCCGAAGGCTGCCATGTCGTCGAACGCGGCCTGCGGCAGCGGGTAGAACGGGGTGAAGCCCAGGCGCTGCTCGAAGTCGATGGTCGGTGCTTTGAGTTTGACCGTGAACTCGGTGTCGCTGACCACGTGCAGTCCCGACATCGTCTGTGCGGTGGGGTTTTCCGCGGCGACGGCGTCGTAGCCCTCGATCGGGGCGAAGAAGCTCTGCATCAACTGCGCGTTGGTCGACAACGCCCCGTAGTTCCAGGCGTCGACGAACGAGTGCGCGGTCACCGGCGACCCGTCGGTGAACTGCCAGCCCGGTTCCAAGGTGATCCGGTAGTTCAGGTTGTCGGTGGTCTCGATGGACTGTGCGACCTCGAGCGCCGGGACACCGTCGGCGTCGTAGGACATCAACCCGGCGAACAGCCGGTCCAGGATCCGGCCGCCGTTGGTTTCGTTGGTGTTGGTGGTGATCAGCAGGTTCTGCGGTTCCCCGCCGTTGACCGTGACCAACCGGCCCGGGTCGGTGCCGGTACCGCAGCCCGACAGCACGGCCAGCACCAACAGCAGGACGGCCAGGACCGGCACCCGCGTTCGAGTCATCGGGACAAGATAAGCCGCCGCGCCCGGTTTCGGTCCTTTCTCGGGCGTGTCAGCGCACCGGACGCCGACCGGCCCGCTGTTGTGAGCGGCTCTTCGCATCGCCGCGCCCGGTGACTACGCTCACAGCTATGACCGAGACGCACGCCGACGTTCCCACCTCGTATCCGCCTGCCCCCGAGTTCGCCGCGAATGCGAACGCCACGGCCGAGCTGTATGAGCAGGCCGAGGCGGACCGATTGGGGTTCTGGGCCAAGCAGGCCGAGCGGTTGAGTTGGGACACCCCGTTCACCGAGGTGTTGGACTGGTCGCAGGCGCCGTTCGCCAAGTGGTTTGTCGGCGGCAAGCTCAACGTGGCCTACAACTGTGTGGACCGGCACGTGGAGGCCGGCCACGGCGACCGGGTGGCCATCCACTGGGAAGGCGAGCCGGTCGGGGACGCCCGCGACATCACCTACGCCGAACTGCAGGACGAGGTGTGCCGGGCCGCCAATGCGCTGACCGAGTTGGGTCTGAAGGCCGGCGACCGGGCGGCGATCTACATGCCGATGGTGCCCGAGGCCATCATCGCGATGCTGGCATGTGCGCGGCTGGGCGTGATGCATTCGGTGGTGTTCGCCGGGTTCTCCGCGTCGGCGCTGCGCGCCCGCATCGACGACGCCGCCGCCAAGTTGGTGATCACCACCGACGGCCAGTACCGACGCGGCAAGGCGGTGTCGCTCAAGGCCGGCGTCGATGAGGCGATCGAAGGCCTGGGAGAGAACAGCCCGGTCGAGCACGTCGTGGTGGTGCGGCGCACCGGGCAGGACGTGCCGTGGACCGAGGGTCGCGACGTGTGGTGGCACGACACCGTCGCGCAGGCGTCCACCGAACACACACCCGAGGCGTTCGACGCCGAGACGCCGCTGTTCCTGCTCTACACCTCGGGTACCACCGGCAAACCCAAGGGCATCATCCACAGCACGGGCGGCTTCCTGACCCAGGCGGCCTACACCCACTACTACGTGTTCGACCTCAAACCCGAAACCGACGTGTACTGGTGCACCGCCGACATCGGCTGGGTCACCGGACACACCTACATCGTCTACGGCCCGCTGGCCAACGGCGCCACCCAGGTGGTCTACGAGGGCACCCCGGCCTCACCGGATGAGCATCGACACTTCCAGGTGATCGAGAAGTACGGCGTGACCATCTACTACACCGCCCCGACCTTGATCCGGACGTTCATGAAGTGGGGTCGCGAGCTGGCCTTCGAACATGATCTGTCCAGCCTGCGGCTGCTCGGCTCGGTCGGCGAACCGATCAACCCGGAGGCCTGGCGGTGGTACCGGCTGGTGTTCGGCGGCGACAAAACGCCCGTCGTGGACACCTGGTGGCAGACCGAGACCGGCGCCATCATGGTCTCGCCGCTGCCCGGCGTGACCGACGCCAAACCGGGTTCGGCCATGCGTGCGCTGCCCGGCATCTCCGCAAAGGTGGTCGACGACAACGGCGTCGAACTCAAACCCGCACCCGATCACGGCGAGCAAGCCACCGGCTATCTGGTGCTGGACCAGCCGTGGCCGGCGATGCTGCGCGGCATCTGGGGCGACCCGCAGCGGTATCAGGACACCTATTGGTCCCGGTTCGCCGACCAGGGCTGGTACTTCGCCGGTGACGGCGCACGCTACGGCCACGACGGCGAAACCTGGGTGCTGGGCCGCATCGACGACGTGATGAACGTGTCCGGACACCGGATCTCCACCGCCGAGGTGGAGTCCGCGCTGGTCGGACACGCCGGGGTGGCCGAGGCGGCCGTCGTCGGCGCCAGCGACGACCAGACCGGCCAGGGCATCTGCGCGTTCGTCATCCTCAAGGCGCACGCCGCCGAGATGTCGCACCAAGACATGGTCGAGGAGCTCCGCGCCGAAGTGGCCCGGGAGATCTCGCCGATCGCCAAACCGCGCGAGATCCATGTGGTCCCGGAGCTGCCGAAGACCCGCAGCGGCAAGATCATGCGTCGGCTGCTGCGGGACGTCGCCGAAGGCCGTGAGCTCGGTGACACCTCGACGCTGGTGGATCCGAGCGTGTTCGAGGCCATCCGGGCCGCCAAGTAGGTTTCAGCCGCCGATCGGGACGAAACTGCTGCCCGCGCGGCCCTTGGCTTCGATGTCGGCCAACTGCGTGTTGAACGACATCGTGACCGCCGGGGTGTGCAGCGGGATGTACTTGATGACGCAGGTGGGCAGCCCTTCGGTGAAGGCGCCGTGCAGCATGCCGACCAGCTTGTTGTTCACCGTGACCGGGGCCCCGGAGTCGCCCGGCTGACCGCACACCTGGTTGACGATGGTGCCCGGATCGGTGCCCGGGCCCCAGGTCACGCCGCAGGAGTAGCCAGTGGTGCGGCCCAGCTTGCAGGCCACCTCACCAAACGCCGGGTCGGGCCCCAGCCCGTCGATCACGAAGCCCCGCACATTGTTGGTCGGGGTCACCAAGGCCGGATCGAACTCGATCACGGCGTAGTCCAGCAGGTCGTTGCCCGCCACCATCACGCCCACCGGGCCGCGGTCCTCGGCGCCCTCCGCGGCGACCACGGCACCCGGCCCGCCGCAGTGCGCCGAGGTGAAGCCGACCAGTTCGCCCCGGTTGTCGTGCCCGATCGCGGTCAAGGTGCAAAACGATTCACCGTCGACGACGATGCCGGATCCGCCACCGAGCACCACCGGTTCGGCGGCACTTGCCGTCGGCGCGGCCAACAGGGCCAGCGCGGCCAGCAGCGCCGCGATCGCCGCCAGCGGCCGGGCCAGTCGGGTTGGAGGTGTGCGGTGCCCGCTGCGCATTGGCTCTCCCAGCTGTGACTTCGGCGCAAACCTGCGCGCCCGACCAGTCTAGCCGGGTCTCAGCAGCAACTCCTGCCTCAGCCGGTCGTGCAGGTAGGCGGCGGCATGGCAACATGACGTCCGTGAGCAAAGGCGACCGAAACACAGGCATCCCGACCACCGTGACGTCGATTCCGTTGGTCGACCCGCACCAACTGGCGCCCGATGCGTCCATCGGCGAGCTGGTCAAGGAAGCCACCACACAGGTATCCACGCTGGTCCGCGCCGAGGTCGAGCTGGCCCGCGCCGAGATCACCCGGGACGTCAAGAAGGGTCTGACCGGCAGCGTCTTCTTCATCCTGGCGCTGGTGGTGCTGTTCTATTCGACGTTCTTCTTCTTCTTCTTCGCCGCCGAACTGCTGGACAACTGGCTGTGGCGGTGGGCGTCGTTCCTGATCGTGTTCGGCGTCATGGTGCTCACCGCCATCGTGTTGGTGCTGTTCGGCTATCTGAAGGTGCGCCGGATCCGCGGCCCGCAGCAGACCATCGAATCGGTCAAGGAGACCCGCTCGGCGCTCACCGGGCACGACAACGCCCCGGCGCTCGACACCGCCCGCCCGGCCGATCCGTCGGGTTGGTGATTCCTTGATGGCAGCTGGGCCCGACCCATCGGTCACCCGCATCGCCGGGCCCTGGCGCCATCTCGACGTGCACGCCAACGGCATCCGGTTCCACGTCGTCGAGGCGATCCCGGGCGGCGACGACGGCGCCGTCCCGAGCACCGCCCGCCCGCTGGTGATCCTGCTGCACGGGTTCGGTTCGTTCTGGTACTCGTGGCGGCATCAGTTACGCGGTCTGCGCGGCGCCCGGGTGGTCGCGGTGGACCTGCGCGGTTACGGCGGCAGCGACAAACCCCCGCGCGGTTACGACGGGTGGACCCTGGCCGGCGACACCGCGGGTCTGGTCCGCGCGCTCGGACACACCTCGGCGACCCTGGTGGGGCACGCCGACGGCGGCTTGGTGTGCTGGGCCACCTCGGTGCTGCACCCGCGCCAGGTGCGGGCGATCGCCTTGATCAGTTCCCCGCATCCCCGCGCGCTGCGCGCCGCGGCGCTGCGCGACCGCTCCCAGCGCCGCGCCCTGCTGCCCTCGCTGCTGTCCTACCAGCTGCCGCGCGGGCCTGAACACAGTTTGACCGAGCGCCAGGCCGCCGAGTTGGAGGCCCTGATCCGCAGCCGCGCGTCCGGAAAATGGCTTGCCTCCGAGGACTTCTCGGAGGCGATCGGGCATTACCGGACAGCATTCCAGATCCCGGGTGCGGCGCACTGCTCGTTGGAGTACCAGCGCTGGGCGGTGCGCAGCCAGTTCCGGGGTGAGGGTCGACGGTTCATGGCCTCGATGGACAAACAGGTCGGCATCCCGCTGCTGCATCTACGCGGCCGGCAGGACCCCTACGTGTTGGCCGACTCGGTGGCCCGGACGCAACGCTACGCACCGCACGGTCGCTTTGAGGCACTCCCCGAGACCGGCCACTACGGACACGAGGAAGCGCCCGAGTTGGTCAACGAGCACCTGATGCGATTCTTGGCCGAGGTGTACCCGGACTCCGACCCGCTTTAGGCGCCGACGCACTTGCCGGTCGGCACCCGCTCGGTACTGCCGGCCTTGGCCAGGTGGATCGCGACCTCGTCGGCGGTCAGCACAAAGCCGGTGTCGTCGTCGTCGACCGCGGCGCCGAACACCACACCGACGACCTTCCCGTCCGGGTTGACCAGCGGCCCACCGGAATTGCCCTGCCGCACGGTGCCCCGGATGGTGTAGACCTCACGCATCACGTTCGTGGTGCCGTAGATGTCCGGGCCGCTGAGTTCGATGATCTCCCGGATCCGGGCCGGCGAGGCCGCGAAATCCCCACCGCCGGGGTAGCCGAGCACCAGCGCGTCATCGCCGGCCGCGGCGCGCCCCTCGGCGAACGGCAGCGGCGCCGCCGTCAGGCCCGGTACGTCCAGGATCGAGATGTCGGCGTTCGGGTCGTAGGACACCACGAAGGCTTCGTAGGTTTGGCCGTCGGATTCCAGGGTGACCGAATCCGAGCCGGCGACCACGTGCGCGTTCGACATCACCCGCTCCGGGGAGACCACGAACCCGGTGCCCTCGAGCACCTTCTTGCACCCGTTGGCCACCCCACGGATCTTCACCACGCTGGGCCGCACCTGCTCGACCACGGGCGCCGCGACCAGGCTGGCGTCGGGCACGTCGACCGTCGCGATCGGGGTGCGGCTGAACGGCTCGAGCACCTCGGGCATCCCGGAGGTCTTCCACAGCCCGGAGAGCCGCTCCGGGATCGGCTTGAGCCAGCTCGGCGCCAACTTGTCGACCTGGGCCAGCACGTTGGAACCGCGCACGATCGAGGCCAGGTTCGGTTGGTCGACCTTGGTCAGCGGCGCAGCCAACAGCCACGCCGCGAGCAGGATCACCACCACCTGCAGCGCCATCCCGATCACCGAGTCCACGAACCGCAACGCGGCGCTGCGGATGGTGGAGCGCACCGCGCGGCCCAACACCACACCGGCGACTTCGCCGATCACCACCAGCACCAGGATCAAGAACAGCGCCACGAACAGGCGCTGACGTTGTCCCTCGATGTGCTCGACGATGTGCGGCGCCAGCAGCACGCCGGCGACCGCACCGAGCGCCACACCCACCAGTGCCATCAGCGAGCCCAGCGCGCCGGAGCGCCACCCGGAGACCGCGGCCACGAACGCGATCGCGACGATCGCGATGTCGAGCCACTGGGACGTCGTCATCGCCGGCCTCCTTCGCCGACCAGGGCCAGCGCATCATCGAGTTCGAGTACATAGTCGGTGTCCCAGGGCCGAGCCCAGCCCGCCACATCGAGCATGGCCGAAATGACCTGCCCGGTGAAACCCCACACCAGCATCTGGTTCAGCAGGAACGCCGGCCCGGCGAACCGGTCCCCGCGGGTACCGCGGTAGACCATCAGCCGGTTCTCCGGATTGGTGAAGGCGCGCACCGGGACCCGGGTGACCATCGCGGTCTCGGCTTCGTCGACCACAGCCACCGGGCCCGGGTCCGGGGAGTACGCCAGCACCGGCACCACGTGGAAACCCGACGGCGGGATGAACATCCGGTCCAGGGTGGCCAACGGGTGCAGCCGGGCGGGATCCAGGCCGGTTTCTTCCTCCGCCTCGCGCAGCGCGGTGTGCACCGGCCCTTGATCGCCGGGATCACTGGCACCGCCCGGGAACGCGGCCTGCCCGGCGTGGTGTCGCAGCGTTTCGGCGCGCACCAGCACCAACAGGTCGGCGTCGTCGGGCAGACCCGCCTCGGCCGGCGCGTCGGCCGGCCCGGAGAACAGCACCAGCACGGCGGCATCGCGTTTGGTCCCGGTCCGGGTGGCGTGCGCGTCGGCGGCGCCGATCATCGCCAGCACATCGGCCGGGACGCGGCGGCGGTAGGCGTCGCGGACCCCGGCCACGTTGTGAAGCAGCGGCTGCAACCAGGGTGGGCTCACCTCGGGCGAGAGCGGAACCGCTGCGCTCAACCCCACACCCCTTTCCGTGCAGATCGTGGTCATCGCAGGTCGTCGCCCACCGCGGCCTCGATCTCGTCGGCGTCGGTGAACGCGCGCGGCAGGATTCGAGCAACGCTACCGTCTGCGCGCAGCACGACGGTGGCAGGCATCACGTTGGGCACGCCGAGCGCACCGGCGATCGAGCGGGCACCGTCCTGCAGGGTCGGCAACTCGACGCCGAGCTCGGCCAACCGGTTCAGCCCGGCGCCCTCGTTCGGGTCTTGATGCACCGTCAACACCGTGACCGCCTGGCCCATTCGGCGCTGGTATTCGGCCATCGCGGGCAGTTCATCGGCGCACGGCCCGCACCAGTAGGCCCACAGGTTGAGCACGGTGGGTCGGCCGGCCAGCGCGGCGCCGACGTCGACGTCGGTTCCGTCGGCGGCGCATTCCACCGTCAGCCCGCGCAGCGGCTCGGGTCCGGCGGCGTCGCTGTCGGGCGCCGGGCAGGGGGCCAAGCCGGCCTGGGCGCGTACGGCGGCCAGCGCTTCATCGCTGTCGGCGGGCGGCTGCAGCTGCGCGCCGTCGGGCACCGCGGTCGGCCCGGCGGGCGGCTGCTGGGGTCCGCCCAGTTGGGTGACGAAGGCGACCACGATGACCGCCGCGATGGCGATGAACACCAGGGTCCAGCGAATCGAGTGCCGCATGACTGCTGCTACAGACCGGCCAGGGCCAGTAGGTGTTCGGTTTCCGGGCCCCTGACCAGGGCGGCGGCCAGCAGCGGATCGGTGGGCCCGAGGCCGAAGGACGGGCAGTCGGGGGCCAGCACGCACACCCCGCAAGCCGGTTTGCGGGCGTGACACACCCGGCGGCCGTGGAAGATCACCCGGTGGCTCAGCAGCGTCCACTCGCGGCGCTCGATCAGATCCCCGACCACCTTCTCGACCTTGACCGGGTCTTCTTCGGCGGTCCAGCGCCACCGGCGCACCAGCCGGCCAAAGTGGGTGTCCACGGTGATCCCCGGGATGTCGAACGCGTTGCCGAGCACCACGTTGGCGGTCTTGCGTCCGATGCCGGGCAGCGTCACCAACTCGTCGAGTGTGCGCGGCACCTGGCCGTCGAACCGTTCGACGAGGGCCTGGCCCAGACCGATCAGCGAACTGGCCTTGTTGCGGTAGAAGCCGGTGGGCCGGATCAGTTCCTCGAGTTCGGTGCGGTCGGCGCCGGCGTAGTCGGCGGCCGTACGGTACTTGGCAAACAACGCCGGGGTGGTCAGGTTGACCCGCTTGTCGGTGCTCTGCGCCGACAAGATGGTGGCCACCGTCAGCTCCAGCGGATTGGTGAAATCCAGTTCGCAGTAGACGTGCGGGAAGGCCTCGGCCAGTTTGCGATTCATCCGGCGGGCGCGCCGCACCAACCCCAGTGCGGTCTCGTCGTCCCAGTTGCGGGCGCGCTTGGGGCGCCGGGCTCCGCCGGCGCCGCGCTGCGCGTCCTGAATCGTCACGCTGACCAGGTTACGGGTGCCGCGGAGCGGATGACATTTCGTGATCCCGATGAGACCTGCCCCGTGTTTACTTCAGCCTTGTGTCCTGGTTGCTGGCCGCTTCGGTCCCCGCGTTGCTCATGCTGGCAACTTCCGGTCTGGAACGCTTGGAGTCCGTGCTCACCAATCAACCCGACGCGCGCGACGACGTCGACGACTTGGTCGCGCACGCGACCCCGGCACGACCCCGGCCGGCACCGGCCCCGGTGCCGGCCCGCGCGATCCGTTTCGAACCAAGCGCCGCAGGTCGTTCGTTTGCCGACGAGCCAGGTTTGCCGACCCGGCTGTGCGCTCCGGTTGGCGCCAATCCGCAGGTTCGGCCGACTCGGCAGCCCAATGGTGTGTAGCGTTGGCACGTCGCGAACGGCCCTCCCTTTAGACTTTGTGAGGTAAACCGCAAGGAAGGCTGGCCAGCGCGCCATCACACATCCAGCCGAAGAGCTTAAGAGGGGCAACGTGGACGAGATCCTGGCAAGAGCCGGAATCTTCCAGGGGGTAGAACCCAGCGCCGTTTCCGCGCTGACCAAGCAGTTGCAGCCCGTGGACTTTCCGCGCGGGCACACCGTGTTCGCCGAGGGGGAGCCCGGCGACCGGCTGTACATCATCACCTCGGGGAAGGTGAAGATCGGCCGTCGCTCACCGGACGGTCGGGAGAACCTGCTGACGATCATGGGCCCGTCGGACATGTTCGGTGAGCTGTCCATCTTCGACCCGGGTCCACGCACGTCGAGCGCCACCACCATCACCGAGGTGCGCGCGGTCTCGATGGACCGGGAGGCGTTGCGCGCGTGGATCGCCGATCGCCCGGAGATCGCCGAACAGCTGCTGCGGGTGTTGGCCCGTCGTCTGCGTCGTACCAACAACAACCTGGCCGACCTGATCTTCACCGACGTGCCCGGCCGGGTGGCCAAGCAGCTGCTGCAGCTGGCCCAGCGGTTCGGCACCCAGGAAGGCGGCGCGCTGCGGGTCACCCACGACCTGACCCAGGAGGAGATCGCCCAGTTGGTCGGTGCCTCCCGCGAGACGGTGAACAAGGCGCTGGCCGATTTCGCCCACCGCGGCTGGATCCGGCTGGAGGGCAAGAGCGTCCTGATCAGCGACAGCGAACGCCTGGCCCGCCGCGCGCGTTAGCGGTTTCGGTGCGCTAAGGGGTGCTGAGCGCCCCTGCGCGCACCGAAATCACAGCTGGCGCAGGTAGTCCAGCTGGGCTTGCACCGACCATTCGGCGACGTCCCAGAGCTTCTCTTCGACGTCGGTGTAGACGTGCTCGACGATCTGGCGGGCACTGGCGTCCTCGCCGAGGTCGCGCAGCGCCGCCCGCACCTGGTCCAGCCGCTCGGCGCGGTGCGCCAGATAGACGTCGGTGATGTTGTGCAGATCGTCGAGGTCGGGTCCGTGCCCGGGCAGCACCTTACGGTTGGTCAGACCGCGCAGCCGGCGCAGTGACTCCAGATACTCGGCCAGGCTGCCGTCTTCGTTGTCGATCACCGTGGTGCCGTAGCCCAGCACGGTGTCGGCGGTCAGCACGGCATCGTCGAGCAGGAACGACAGCGAGTCCTTGGTGTGCCCGGGCGTGGCCAGCACGGTGATCCGCAGTCCCGCGGCGTCGATCACCTCGCCGTCGCTCAACGGCCCGCCCATTCCGCGCAGGAAGCCGCTGCCCACCGAGCGCACCACCGCCGAGGTGCGGTCCACCAGCTTGTCGATGCCGTCGGTATGGTCGCCGTGCTTGTGGCTGATCAACACCAGCGACACCGTCAACCCCAGTTCGGCCAACCGGTCCAAGTGGGCGTCGTCGTCGGGTCCGGGGTCGACGACGACGCATTCGGTGGCACCGGGTGCGCGCAGCACCCAGGTGTTGGTGCCGTCCAGCGTCATCTTGCCGGGGTTGTCGCACAGCAGCACCGAAGCGGTGTCGGTCACCGGGCGCAGTAGCCCGTAGGCGGGGTGGTGCAGTTCGGCGGTCACGCCACCTCGACGATGATATCCACTTCGACGGGCGCATCCAGCGGCAGTTCGGCCACACCGACCGCCGAGCGGGCGTGGCTACCGGCCGCGCCGAAGACGTCGCCGAAGAGCTGCGAGGCACCGTTGACCACGCCGGGCTGCCCGGCGAATCCGGGCGCGGAGGCGACGAAGCCGACCACCTTGACCACCCGGGTCACGTTGTCGATACCGACCAGGGCGTCGACGGCGGCCAGCGCGTTGAGTGCGCACACCTGCGCGGCGTTCTTGGCTTCCTCGGGGTCGACGTCGGCGCCCACCTTGCCGGTGTGCAGCAGCTCGCCGTCGACCAGCGGCAGCTGACCGGAGGTGTAGACCAGATTGCCGGTGCGCACCGCCGGCACATAGGCGGCCAGCGGTTTGGCCACCGTGGGAAGGCTCAGGCCCAGTTCGGCGAGCCGGTCGGTGACGCTCACTTCGGTCGCTTGAGGTAGGCGACATGGTTGTCGCCGGTGGGGCCGGGCAGCACCGACACCAACTCCCAGCCGTCGGCTCCCCACTGGTCGAGGATCTGCTTGGTGGCATGGACCAGCAGCGGAACGGTGGCGTACTCCCAGGCGGTCGGTTCGCTCATGACCCGAGCTTATCGCGGACCTGTTCGACACCCCGGGGCGCTCGCGCTGGCCACGAGGTCGCGCCGCCGGCCGGGACGATCCGTCCGCCGGGTAGCTACACCGGGCCACCGACCGGGTCGTTAGCATTCACGCATGGCAACCACACCAAGCGGCGGTAGCAGCGCCGGCTGGCCCTCTCGGTTGACGAAGGCCCGATTGCATTTCGTCTCCGGTAAGGGCGGCACCGGCAAGACCACCGTCGCCGCGGCCCTGGCGCTCACCCTGGCTGCCGGGGGACGCAAGGTGTTGTTGGTGGAAGTCGAAGAGCGCCAAGGGATCGCGCAGCTGTTCGACGTGCCGCCGCTGCCCTACGAGGAAGTCAAGATCGCCACCGCCGAAAACGGCGGCCAGGTCAATGCGCTGGCCATCAACATCGAGGCCGCGTTCCTGGAATACCTGGACATGTTCTACAACCTGGGTCTGGCCGGCCGGGCGATGCGCAAGATCGGCGCCGTGGAGTTCGCCACCACGATTGCTCCGGGCCTGCGCGACGTGTTGCTCACCGGCAAGATCAAGGAAGCCGTGATCCGGGTCGGACCGGACAAGAAGCCGGTGTACGACGCGATCGTGGTGGATGCACCGCCGACCGGCCGCATCTCGCGTTTCCTCGACGTCACCAAGGCCATCTCGGATCTGGCCAAGGGCGGCCCGGTGCACTCGCAGGCCGACGGCGTGGTCAAGATCCTGCATTCCGACCAGACCGCGGTGCATCTGGTGACGCTGCTGGAGTCGTTGCCGCTGCAGGAAACCGTGGAGGCCATCAAGGAGCTCGAAGAGCTCGAGCTTCCGGTGGGCAGCGTGATCATCAACCGCACCATCCCGTCGATCCTGGCGTCCGACGACCTGAAGAAGGCCGCCGAAGGCGATCTCGACGCCGAAGCGGTGCGCGCCGACCTGACCAAGGTGGGCATCACGTTGTCCGACGACGAGTTCGCCGGGCTGCTCACCGAGAGCATCCAGCACGCCAGTCGGATCCAGGCCCGCGCCGAGAGCGCGGAACTGCTCGACGAGATCAAGGTGCCGCGGCTCGAGCTGCCCACCATCAACGACGGAGTCGACCTGGGCAGCCTCTACGAGCTGGCCGAGGCGCTCGCGCAGCAGGGCGTCCGTTGATCAACGACGACACGACATCGAAGGTGGGTCAACGATGAGCACTACTCCGCCGGCCTTGGACATGGCCGCGATCCTCAAGGACACCTCGAACCGGGTGCTGGTGTGCTGTGGCGCCGGTGGCGTCGGAAAGACGACGACGGCCGCGGCGATGGCGCTGCGCGCCGCCGAGTACGGCCGCCACGTGGTGGTGCTCACCATCGACCCGGCCCGCCGGCTGGCCCAGGCGCTGGGTATCAAGGACCTGGGCAACACCCCGCAGCGGGTGCCGCTGGCCCCGGAGGTGTCCGGTGAGCTGCACGCCATGATGCTCGACATGCGGCGCACGTTCGACGAGATGGTCACCGAGTACTCGGATCCTGAACGCGCACAATCGATTCTGGACAACCACTTCTACCAGACGGTGGCCACCTCGCTGGCCGGTACGCAGGAGTACATGGCGATGGAGAAGCTCGGCCAGCTGCTGGCCGAGGACCGCTGGGACCTGATCGTGGTGGACACCCCGCCGTCGCGCAACGCGCTGGACTTCCTGGACGCACCCAAGCGGTTGGGCAGCTTCATGGACGGCCGGCTGTGGCGACTGCTGCTGGCCCCGGGCCGCGGCATCGGCCGACTGCTCACCGGTGCGGTGGGCTTGGCGATGAAGGCGCTCTCGACGGTGCTCGGCTCGCAGATGCTGTCCGACGCCTCGGATTTCGTGCAGTCGCTGGACGCCACCTTCGGCGGGTTCCGGGAGAAGGCGGACCGCACCTACGAGCTGCTCAAGCGGCGCGGCACCCAGTTCGTGGTGGTTTCGGCGGCCGAGCCGGACGCGCTGCGCGAAGCCACCTTCTTCGTCGACCGGTTGTCCGAGGAGAAGATGCCGCTGGCCGGTTTGATCCTCAACCGCACCCACCCGACGCTGACCCCGCTGCACATCGAGCGTGCCGTCGACGGGGCCGAGCAGTTGGAGGCCGACGATCCGGGCTCGCTGGCCGCTGCCGTATTGCGCGTGCACGCCAACCGGGCGCAGACCGCCAAGCGGGAGATTCGGCTGCTGTCGCGGTTCACCGGTGCCAATCCGCACGTTCCGGTGGTCGGTGTGCCGTCGCTGCCGTTCGACGTCTCTGATCTGGAAGCGTTGCGCGCGATCGCCGATCAGATCACCGCGGAGACCGCGGCCAGCGCCTGAGTCCGGCGAGCCGTCGCGGCGACGGCCGCGATCTCATCGAGTTCGGCCGGCGCTGCCTGCCGGGCTGATCAGCTCACGCTGCGGTGTTTGCGCTGCGCGGCGAAGAAGTCGGCCCAGGACACCACCTCGGGGTGCTGCTTGAGCAAGGCCCGACGCTGCCGTTCCGTCATGCCCCCCCACACCCCGAATTCGACGCGGTTGTCCAGCGCATCGGCGCCGCATTCGACGATCACCGGGCAGTGCCGGCAGATCACTGCGGCCTTACGTTGGGCGGCCCCCCGCACGAAGAGTTCATCGGGATCCGCTCCGCGACACCGCGCCTGGGCGACCCAGGCAATGCGGGCCTCGGCCTGTGCGCCGTGGGCGGGCGGAGCCGGAACGGTGGGCGAATTAGTCCGTCTTGCTGCGGGCCGAGTACCTGACACCAGCGATTCCCCTTCGCTCGGTCCGCCGTGGGCGGCGGCACTGTCCTCGAGTCCAACGCCATGTGCGATCTACGCCACATTGCGCCGTCTTGTGTTACCTACGTCGCACTGTGTGTTCAAGCTAGGTGGTCAAGGCACATTTGCGCAACTCCCCAGCCGCCACTTTTTTGGGACGGTCGTGCAGCCTGGGCTGCAAAACGCCCCGAACTGCACCTCCTGCACCGGATCGGTGTGGTAGTGCGGCATACCGCTGCACGTCAGCCGCCCGGGCGGCTGGCTAGTCTGTAGGGCATGTCGGACCGCCCCCCGGTCGCCGCGACGGTCGTCAAGCTCGCGTGGTGCTGCTTGCTGGCCGCCGTGTTGGTGGCCGCGCTGATGTTCCCCGTCGTGGGAGGCATCGGCTTGATGTCGAACCGCGCGTCGGACGTCGTCGCCAACGGATCAGCCCAACTGGTCGAAGGCGACGTGCCCGCGGTCAGCACCATGGTCGACGCCGAAGGCAACGTCATCGCCTGGCTGTATTCGCAGCGTCGCTTCGAGGTACCGAGCGAAGAGATCGCCGACACCATGAAGTTGGCCATCGTCTCGATCGAGGACAAGCGTTTCGCCGAGCACAACGGTGTGGACTGGAAGGGCACCCTGACCGGTCTGTCCGGGTACATGTCCGGCAACACCGACACCCGCGGTGGGTCCACCATCGAGCAGCAGTACGTGAAGAACTACCAGCTGCTGGTGGTCGCGCAGACCGACGCCGAGAAGCGCGCCGCGATCGAGACCACGCCCGCGCGCAAGCTACGTGAGATCCGGATGGCGCTGACCCTGGACAAGATGTTCAGCAAGCCCGAGATCTTGACCCGGTATTTGAACCTGGTGTCATTTGGCAACGGCGCCTTCGGAATCCAGGACGCCGCACAGACCTACTTCGACATCGATGCATCCGAGTTGAACTGGCAGCAGTCCGCGCTGCTGGCCGGGCTGGTGCAGTCCACCAGTGCACTGAACCCGTACACCAACCCCGAGGGCGCGCTGGCGCGGCGCAACGTGGTGCTGGACACCATGATCGAGAACGTCCCGGAGTACGCCGACGAGATCCGCGCGGCCAAGGCCGAGCCGCTGGGTGTGCTGCCGCAACCCAAGGAGTTGCCGCGGGGCTGCATCGCCGCCGGCGACCGCGCGTTCTTCTGCGATTACGCACAGGAGTACCTGGCGCGTGCCGGGCTGTCCAAGGATCAGATCGCCAAGGGCGGCTACCTGATCCGGACCACCCTGGATCCCACGGTGCAGAACGCGGTCAAGTCAGCCATCGACGCCAACGCGTCCTCCAATGCGCAGGGCATCGCCAGCGTGATGAGTGTGATCCGGCCGGGCAAGGAATCCCACCCAGTGCTCGCGATGGCCAGCAACCGCACCTACGGGCTGGACCTCGAAGCCGGGGAAACCATGCAGCCGCAACCCTTCTCGCTGGTGGGCGACGGAGCCGGCTCGGTGTTCAAGATCTTCACCGTCGCCGCCGCGCTGGACCTGGGCATGGGCATCAACCAGCAACTGGACGTTCCCGGTCGGTTCGAGGCCAAGGGGCTGGGCAGCGGCGGCGCCCGCGGCTGCCCCAAGGACACCTGGTGCGTGCAGAACGCCGGCGCCTACCGCTCACCACAGAACGTCACCGATGCATTGGCCACTTCGCCGAACACCGCGTTCGCCAAGCTGATTTCACAGATCGGTGTGTCCCGCACGGTGGACATGGCGATCCGGCTGGGCCTGCGCTCGTATGCCGATCCCGGCACCGCGCGGGACTACGACCCGCAGAGCAACGAAAGCTTGGCCGACTTCATCAAGCGGCAGAACATCGGCTCGTTCACGCTGGGGCCGTTCGAGGTCAACGCGCTCGAACTGTCCAACGTCGCGGCGACGTTGGCCTCCGGCGGCGTGTGGTGCCCGCCGAACCCGATCGACAAGGTCTTCGACCGGCACGGCAACGAGGTCGCGGTGACCACGCAGACCTGCGAGCAGGCCGTGCCCGAGGGGCTGGCCAACACGCTGGCCAATGCCATGAGCAAGGATGACCAGGGGCCCGGCACTGCGGCCGGTGCGGCCGGTTCGGTCGGTTGGGATCTGCCGATGGCCGGCAAGACCGGCACCACCGAGGCGCATCGCTCATCGGGATTCTTGGGCTTCACCAACACCTTGGCCGCCGCCAACTACATCTACGACGATTCACCGAACCCCGGTGAGTTGTGCTCGTTCCCGCTGCGGCAGTGCGGTGACGGCAACCTCTACGGCGGCAACGAGCCGGCCCGGACCTGGTTCGCCGCGATGAAACCGATCGCCACCAACTTCGGCGAAGTGGTGCTGCCCCCGACCGACCCGCGCTACGTCGACGGTGGACCCAACACCCGGGTGCCGAACATATCCGGACTGCGCGAGGACACCGCACGAAAGCGGTTGCAGGAGGCAGGGTTCGAAGTGGCCGAGCAAGCCAGCTGGGTCAACAGCAGTTCGTCGTCAGGCACCGTGGTGGGCACCTCGCCATCTGGTCAGGTGATCCCGGGAACCATCGTGACGCTGTTGATCAGCAACGGCGTGGCGCCGGCGCCACCGCCGCCGGTGTTCAGTGCCCCGGAACTGCCGCTACCACCACCACCGGCGGTGGGCAGCACCGTGGTGGAGATTCCGGGACTGCCGCCGATCACCGTTCCGGTGCTCGGACCGCCCCCGCCCTGACCTGCAAGCTGGACGCTCTGGCTCCACCTGGGCGGCAAGGGGGCTACCCTTTGTACCCATGCTGGTCGTTCCCCCTGCCGTGCGTCGCACCGCCCTGGCCGCAGTCGGTACCGCCGTGGCCGGCATCGGTTACGCCACGCTGATCGAACGCAACGCGTTCGTGGTGCGTGAAGTGACCATGCCGGTGCTCTCACCGGGATCCTCACCGCTGCGCGTGTTGCACCTGTCCGACCTGCACATGCGGCCCAGCCAGCGGCACAAGCAGGCGTGGCTGCGCGAGCTGTCCCGCTGGGATCCGGACTTCGTGGTCAACACAGGGGACAACCTGTCCCACCCCAAGGCGGTCCCGGCCGTCGTGCAGGCCCTCGGCGATCTGCTCTCGGTGCCCGGGGTGTTCGTGTTCGGCAGCAACGACTACTTCGCGCCCACCCTGAAGAACCCGGCCAAGTACCTCACCGACCGTGACCACCGCTCGCACGGCACTCCGCTGCCCTGGCAGGATCTGCGCGCGGCGTTCAACGAGCGCGGCTGGCTGGACCTCACCCACACGCGTCGCGAACTGGAGGTGGGCGGGGTGACGATCGCCGCGGCCGGCGTCGACGATCCGCACATCGACCGGGACCGCTACGACACCATCGCCGGGCCCGCCAACGCGGCCGCCGATCTGCGTCTGGGGGTCGTGCATGCGCCCTACACCCGGGTGCTGGACCGGTTCGCCGCCGACGGCTACCAGCTGATCATGGCCGGGCATACGCACGGCGGCCAGCTGTGCCTGCCGTTCAAGGGCGCACTGGTGACCAACTGCGATCTGGACACCTCGCGCGCCAAGGGCGTCTCACGGTGGGGCGCCGACACCACGCTGCACGTCTCGGCCGGCATCGGCACCTCGCCGTTCGCGCCGCTGCGGTTCTGCTGCCGGCCCGAGGCCACACTGTTGACCCTGATCGCGGCGCCGACCGGCGGTCGGGACTCCAGCCGGACACTGGGGCAGACCCAGCCGACGGCGGCGGTGCACTGACTCAATCCCGTTGCCGCTCCGCCACCGAGCCGATCAATACTGGTTCCGAATCGCCGGCGTCGTGCTCGGTGTTCGTTGACGCAGCCGATCCCTCGTCCTCGGCGGTCAAGAACAACCACAGCGCTGCCAGTCCGAAGAAGCCGCCGTAGAGGCTGGCGCCCAACGCAGTCATGACTCCCTGCCTTTGCTCAAGGATCAGATTCGCAGTGATTCATGACCTAGAACGCGAACGACACACCAGATTCATCCCGGGCCCGTCAGTGAACCCCACCGCGTGCCCCTTGCGCTGTGACCGAGATCGCATCGCCGCCGCCCGCGGATCGACTGGATCGGAACCGTTTGGCACCGGAGGCCACCGGTGCGATACGCTGTCGTGGCTTCACACGGGGTGTGGCGCAGCTTGGTAGCGTGCTTCGTTCGGGACGAAGAGGTCGTGGGTTCGAATCCCGCCACCCCGACTCGTGTGACTGCAGGTAGAAGGCCCTGACTGGTTCTCCAGTTCGGGGCCTTCTTTCGTTCCAGTCCGCAGTTGGTCCGCAGCAGCTTTTAGGGACTTGGTTCGCGCGTCGTCCAAAGCCGCGGAAACCATCTCCAAATCATCTGGGAACAGGTCGGCGTAAGTGTCCAGGGTCAGCACCGCCGAGGCGTGCCCCAGCATGGTCTGCACGGCTTTGACATTGGCGCCGGCACTGATGGCAAGGGATGCGGCGGTGTGACGGAGATCGTGCGGAGTTACGACTGGGAAGGTCGCATCCTTCTCGAGGACCCGCTTGACCGCTTTGTTGAAGACTCGGCGGCGCCAGTTCGACACTCTCAGAACTCCGCCTTCGGGCGCGGCGAAGATGAGGTCATCGGGCTTCTTCCCAATCATCAGGACGGCCAGTTCGTCAGCAAGAAATGCGGGGAAAGGCACCATCCGCTGCTCGTACGACTTGGGTGACGACCACTCCAGTTGCCCTTCGACCTCTGTCACGGACTCCCGGACGTGGATGCGACGTCGAAGCATCTTCGCGTCACCGACGCGCAGCGCCGCCATTTCTCCCCAGCGCAGACCGGTGTAGGCCAAGAAGCGCACGACCGTCGCATCCGGCCCGACTTCAATCGCGAGCTGCTCCACCTGCCGGTGCGTCAGATACCCGCGCGGCCGCCGCTTGCGGCGAGGAAGCTTGATCCCCGCACACGGATTGCGCGCGATCCGTCGATCCTCGACCGCCATCTCCAGTACCTGACGCAAGATGCCGACGGCATTCTCAACGGTGGCGGCCCCGGCACCCGAGGACGTCATCGAGTGGACCCAGGCACGCACGTCCGTCGTCTGGACGTCGGCGACGGCGACCGCTGACCACCGCGGCTCGACGTACACCGGCCAGGTGTACCTCCGAGTCGACGCGGTGGTTTTCTTGAGATGGCTCTGCGTTCCGACCCATTTCGCATACAGTTCGCCGACGCTGACGCGACCCGCCTTCGGCGCGACATAGGCGCCCGTCACCTGCATGGCAGTGATCTCATCGAGCCAGGCTTGAGCATCCACTTTGCGATCGAAGGACCTGGTGTTTTCTTGCCCCTGGTCGTCGACGTAGCGGGCCAGCCAGCGACGCCCTTTGTTGGCCCGCGCTGTGGGGCTGCCGTCTGCCCGCCGCCAACGATCCTCGACGCCGGCCCGGCGGTTACGTCTTTGCATAGTCTGCTCCTCCGTCACCGTAAGTGTGCCACTGAGCGCCGACAGCTACTGACAAGAAACGGATTTCACCAAATCAAGACCAAAGTTGGCTGTGGTGGTGGACGGATCGACTTCTCTGGTGTCACCGTTGGCTCAGTTGAACCGACTGTGATTCAGGAGGAATGTGATGGAATTGCTTGGAGCTAAACAGGTATCGCAGATGATCGGTGTCCCGGTTGGGACACTGCGGTACTGGAGACACTCGGATATCGGACCGGCGAGCTTCACCTTGGGCCGCCGTGTCGTGTATCGGCGCGATGAGGTTCTTAGGTGGATTTCGCAGCAGGAGAGCGCAACCCGACGCGGAGGCGGCGACGCTGCATGAGGCCCGCATATGAGAAAGACCCCGGGGGCTAGCCGAGGTCTTTCGTTCGAACCACCCGATCGCTCAACCGGAAGTTCCTCATGAGAATAGCCCGTCATGCCCGCCCGCAGAAGCACCGCAGGCAGGAAACCCTATGAGTGCCAACAACGAAAGCGACAAGAAGTCCGTCGCCGCGCGCCTGGTCTGCATGGCGCAAGAGCGGTACCTCCTCGGCGTCTCCGAAGACGGAGAGCCCTTCGGCGCTGACCGAACCCGGCCTCATCTGGCGATTCTGCTGCGCGCGGGCAAGGCCGGCCTACGCGCCCAACTCGCCTCCCGCTATTTCGCGGAGACCGGCACCGTGGCCGGCGGCCAGGCCCTCACCGACGCCACCCTGGTCCTCGAAGGCCTGGCCGCCAACCAGAGACCTGAGAAGCTGCATCTCCGCATCGCTGAGCACCGAGGAATCAGCTACATCGACACCGGACGAACCGACGGGAAAGTCATTCGCATCCACCGCGGCGCCTGGTCGATCATCGACACTGCCCCGGTACGGTTCTTGCGCACCAAGCTGACAGCGGCGATGCCGCTACCGCCCCCATCCGGCGATGTGAACGGGTTGTGGGATTTCATCAACATCGCCTTTGAAGACCGTCCCGTGTTGCTCGCAGCGCTCATCGCCGCATTGATTCAGTGCGATGTGCCGCATCCGGTCCTGGCGCTCTTCGCCGAGCAAGGCAGCGCCAAGACCACGACAACGCGCATGCTGGTCGACCTCATCGACCCCGCCCCCGTTGCGCTGCGCCAGCCGCCTCGCGACGCCGAATCCTGGGTGACCGCCGCCGCCGGCTCGTGGGTTGTCGCCCTCGACAACCTGTCAGCGATCCCGCCTTGGTTGTCGGACTCGCTGTGCCGCGCCGCCACCGGCGACGGCAACGTCAAACGCGCGCTCTACACCGATGCTGACTTGGCCGTGGTCAAGTTTCGGCGCTGCGTCATCATCAATGGCATCGACGTCGGAGCGGTGCGACCCGACCTCGCCGAACGCATGGCGATGATCGACTTGCGACGCATAGAGCGTCACATGCGACAGCCGGAGGCCACGATGCGACAACTGTGGCACGCGGCTCTACCTGGCATTTTGAGTGGGCTACTCGAACTGGCCGCGACTGTTCATCACCGTCTGGAAACGCTGGTGATAGATGATGCGCCACGGATGGCGGACTTCGGTCGCGTGCTGGCGGCGGTCGACCAGGTTTTGTCGACTGATGGCTTACGGCGCTACACCTCACGCGCGGACCAACTCTCGGAGGACAGCCTGGCAGGCAACCCGTTCATCGATCAGCTGCGCCAGCACGTCCGAGAACCGTTACGCAGCCAGTCCGGCGCTGACCTACACACCGCCGTAACCCCTGCTGGCGACCATTGGCGACGCCCGAAGGAATGGCCCCGCAACGGCCGCGAGGTGACAAGTCTGCTCCGCAGACACGCACCGGCGCTGCGGAAACTGGGATGGGTGATCGAAGACGACGGGGCCCGCAACCATCGCAACGTTCTGCTCTGGACGATCTATCCGCCGTCCGAAGATGTCGCGGTCCTCCGAGCCTCGCAATCCTCGCACCCCTCGCTGCGACGGCCCACCCCTTCCTCGATCACTGTCGCTGAGAACCACGCGGCTCGCCCTGACGACGAACGCCACGACGACCTCTCCGCGTAGCAATCCCACATTCGACGAGTTGTCAGTGCCTACGGGCATTATCAGGACAAGCCGTAAGGGAGCAGCCGCGATGAGTCTCGACGACGATCTGGAGAAACTGGCCACCGCCGCGATCAGCGACTGGCCCGCGATCACCTTGTGCGGCCAACTCGATGCCGCGATCCAAGGCCTCTACCGAACACATCTGCCGTTCCCACCCTCCTGGACCCCCGACGAACACGAGGAGTTCATCAAGGAACACGCCGACACCGACGCACAACAGCTGGCCACCCAATTCGACGACACCATCGACACCGTGGTCGACGACTTCGGCCGACAGAACGGCTACCTACCGCAGAGTGAAGATGCATCAGAGGTGATCTCCGCCGCACGCAAGACCATGGTCTACGAGTTACTGGCCAGCATCGAACATATGAAAGGTGAACTCGCCCGGCTGACGATCCACACTGCAGGCCGTAGCGCAGCCAGCATGACCGGATGCAGCCCCGCCGCACGACGATCGCATAGAAACACAATCCGCAGGCTTCGCCGAACGACGTGATTTCTCACCAATCGCGGTGCGGACGAACAGCATTGGACAGGTCACGGGCGGCCATCAAGGTAACACGATCCAGCTTCTTGAGTCGGGCTTGCTCTGCTACCCGAGCGAGCACCCTCCGTAGCGCCTCACCGTCTTCCAAGACGTCGCTGGCGGCATCCATCGGTGCGTCGGGTCGGTGCGGGTCGGGCGTTCCTTCAGGTTGCTTCTGCGGTGCAGCGGCTTTCGGGACTTCGATCACGCGAATAGGCTCCCCGAAGCGCTCCGCCGCCATGCGGGCCGCCGATGCGTCCCGACGACAGGTATCCGTGCAATACAGCCGGCGGCGGCCACGCCGGGGCGAAGCTTCCTCATCAAGCATCACCGCATCGCAGCGAACACACCGAGTCGGATCGTAAGCACCATTCCCGCTCGCCCCGCACGCAGTCCTCTCGACACCGTCGGAAGTCGGATCAACGCCCACGTCAGCCTCCGCGACTTCGGTATCACCGGATTTCGACCGTGCGGCCCTCGAACGTATTGGCCCGGGTCCACCCTTGCCTTCGGCCCGCGCCCGACGTAGCTCGGACTGGATATCGCGGACATCGACACCGACAAGCTCAGCGACCTGCGCAACGGTCAGTCCACGGCCACGCATCTGCCCGACCAACGCCAACAGACTACAAAAGTGACCTGCCCGACGCTTTACCGCATCGGCGCGGATATTTTCCGCCGCCTGGTCGAAGCGCCGACGTTCCCACGTATCGACAGCGCCGACTCGGTGCAGCGCTGCGCGGATAGACTCGGCGTCAGCCGCATTGACGAGATCACGCCGGGCCCTATCCTCGTTCTTCTTGCGCTGTCGTTCGACCGCTCGAAGTCTCGCCTTCAGCGTCTCGTTCGCACCCATTCCTGCAACCTACGAACCAACGGACGGAATAGTCCACCACCACAGCCACATTGGCGATCCGTTTAGACCCTTGGAATAGAGACGTGTTCGTAGACAAGCTCGAGAAGTCGCGAAGCCACACCACATCTGTGCCGAACGCACCTGCGATTCGTCGACCTGATCCTCACGGCCATCGAGGTCGCCAATCGTGATCAGGCGAGCTAGTTCAATTCCGAAAAGGACATCACGCAGCGGATCTCGTCGATCGAGACGTCCTCCCCAAGCGCAGCGGCCGAGGCAATGAAGTCGAGATCAGCACCGTGATCGTGCGCCAGCTTGACCGCAGTTCCGTAGTCGATCAGCGATTGCATGAGCCTCCCGACAGCGGCAGTAACTTCCTCGTCGTTCGCCACACGCGGAGCCCCCGAGCGATGCCCGTCGTCCCACACGTCATCCCACACGTCGGCAGTAGACAGGACAGTCGCCTGCCGCATACGGCCTATCGCGCTCACCAGGGCGACTCGCTCCATCACCACACGTCTGGAACTCATCAACTCCCCTGCCGCCTCAAGCGCTGTCGCCCTTTTCGCTTTCTTCGACCTCTTCGCCATGGCCGAACACTAGGTTCACGGCGAACCTCCGGGCCACCACCTCAGCCACATTCGACATGTACCAATTTCCGCATGCCCGCACGGGCCGTCCTCAAGTACCGAACCTCGAACCGCCAGATACCGCAACGGGTCTACTCGCTCACGCAATCAGTCGCGTCCACCTCCGTCCTCCCAACAGACCACATTGGCCGCCACCTCGCGCCCACACACCTCTTGCATTCTGGGCGGTGATCCGCTGATTTTCGACGGACGAAATTCGTTCTCCGGTTCACGCGGCCCAGGTGACTGGCGCGAATTCATGTACCGCTCGGACCCGATGTGGATAGAGGCCGTGGTTCAGCACCGAGATTCGTACACCATGGCGCACCATGCGCATCGAGAGTCGTCGGGCAGTCGAAATCCCTCTGCGAGCACGTCAACGGCACAACCTGCCACACGAAGTCGGCGTACCGGCGCTGTTGAACCCGGCGCCTCCTCATTTCTCGGTCACGACACTTACGGCGGGGACGTCCTGAGCTGTCTACGGGCGGATCCTCCGCCGATATGGTTGATGTCCCGGCTACTACTCAGGGATCAAATCTTTCCGCGGTCGAACGTACTTCGCATCCGGCTCTAGCCTGCGATCGGAGTTGGGTTAAACGGCTCCACCTTGAGCATTTGAGGGATGCTGTGGTTGCCGACAGAGCCGCCCCGTGCCGGTATCAGGTGACTATCTGCCTAGACGGACGGCGCGGCCCGTCTGACCGCCGCGTGGTTCTGGGCTTCGCCTGGTCGCCACCGTAATCCCTGGTCTCACAGTGGGCGGCGAGGAAATCGTCGACGATGTTCGCGCAGTCCTTGTGGGTTACGGTGCGAATCCCGGTCATGCGTGCGAAGGCCAGCGGGCCGACGAGTTGGCACAGCGCCAATTCAAGGTCGAAGTCGTCGAGTTCGGCTCGAGCTTTATCGTCCTTGAGGAGCGCATCGAACGGTTGTCGGTACTGGTCGACGACTCGGGCCCGCAGAGCCCCGGATGCGTGGCGATCCTCGGTCTCGTCTTTGGCACCGGTCGGCCCGAGTGAGAGCCATGCCAGGGTGGTGACGTGCAGCGGGGCGTCGTTGAACAGGGCGGCTTGGCGGCTGAGCAGCTCAATGAGTTGATCGCGCAGGGAACCGCTGGTCGGTGCCGGTGTGGTCACCTGCGGCAGCAGCCGCTCAAACGTCGCGGCAAGCAGATGCGACGAGCTCTGAAAATGCCGATAAAGGGTGGTACGGGCAACCTTGGATGCTTTGGTGACAGCATCGATGGTGACGGCCTCGACGCCTCCGGTGCTCAGAAGCGTTGCGGCAGCGTCTAATAACCGGTTGCGTGACCGTATCCGCCGCGGGTCGATGTCGTCATCATCGTGCAGGGATGGCTGACTGCTGTCGCTCACGGGGTCACCTCGGCGGTCGATTTCAGGCGATGTCGCGCACAGCAGTCTAGCAGTTGTGGTACCAAGAGTATCGCAGCGAAACTAGATGTACCGGGAGTGTCCTCGTGCCAGATAGTGCAGTGCCGTCGGAACGGCTACCTTCGCACACCCCGACGTGCATGGGGTGCGGCCCGGCCAACCCACATGGCCTGCATTTGGAGGTCCACCGCAGTGCGGATTCGGTGTATGCCGATGTCACGTTCGACGAGCGTCACATTGGAGCCCCGGGCTTGGCGCATGGTGGGGCGGTGGCCGCTGCCTGCGATGACGTGCTGGGCTTTACGTTGTGGATCGCCGGAACCCCGGCGGTGACGCGCACTCTGACGGTGGAGTACCTGCAGCCAGTGCCGTTGCATCAGCCCCACCGGATCACCGCGCACATCAGCGCCCGTGAGGGGCGGGCGCTGCATATTGCGGCGACCGGGACCTGTGAGGGGGTCACCCGGTTCACTGCGAGCGCAGTGTTCGTTGTGGTCGACACCGCGCATTTCGCCGCTCACGGCGATGTCAGCGGTTTCGGTGAGATCTTCGAGCAGTTCTCGCGCCGCAGCGGCGTCAACGGCCAAACGCCGTGACTGTCGCCAGCGCTCGGGTGAGCAGCAATCCCGCGCAGAATCAGGCCAGTCCGGCTTCCGACCAGGCCCACGCAGCTGAGGTGCCGCGTTCGCGTGCCTCGGCGCGTCGCCGCGAAGCGATCATGGATGCCGCGCTGACTGTTGCTGCCACGGGCGGTTACGAAGCGGTCCACATGCGGACAGTGGCCGAGCGAGTCGGTATCGCCGTGGGCACGCTGTACCGGTACTACCCGGCGAAGACCCACCTGCTGGTGGCGGCGTTGACCCGAGAATTTCAGCGCCTTGATGTCTCCGGCGACTGGGCAAGCGGTGCCGGCACACCGCAACAGCGATTGGATCGACTGACCGCCCATCTACACGACCGGTGGCAGCGCGACCCGCTGCTGACCGACGCCATGACCCGGGCCTTCGCCGTTGCCGACACCCGCGCCGCCGCGGAGCTCGACCGCGCCGCCGCAACGATCGAAATCCTGCTGGCCCGCACCCTCGGAGGTGGCGAGCCGACACCGGCAGATCTGTGTGTCGCCGGCGTTATCTCCGACATCTGGCTGGCCAACCTCGTTGCCTTCATCAGTGGGCGCGTGTCGGCAGCCGATACCCGCGATCGCATCGACCGGGCCACCCGCAGAGTCATCGACAGGGCGGCCCCGAGCACAACCGCACCGTAACGCTACTTCTGGTATCGCAGCGATACCTGTCGTACTCTTCAGGTACGGCTCAACGATGCGTCGAAGGAGAAGGCCATGTACACCCAATGGATTGAAGACTGTGTCGTGCAACGTGTCTCTGTGCGCGACGGCTTGGTGTTGGACCTTGACGACTACAACGAGGTCGTGATCTCGCGCCCCTTGCTGCTCACCCTGCCTGCGGCCGGCCGCTTTCCCACCGAGGCGGTACTCATCAACCCCTTGCGGATCTCGGTGCATGAGCGCCCGCTGCTCAATCTGGCCGGCGCTGTGTGCACCCAGGCCTGGTCTGGTGACGACGGAGGTCTGCATCTGGCCTTCTCCCGCGGGCACCGCATCGACGTCGATCCCGACGAGCAGGTCACCGCATGGGAGCTGTACGGAAAGCGACATGGATACATGGCTTGCCTACCTCAGGGGCGAGTCCGTGTGGTCCGGCACGACATCCCCGACGACGACGACGCCAACATCGTGAACCGACGATAGGCCCGCTCCAGCTGGCGCCGACCAACTGCGAACCACTTCGCTACATGCTGTAGCGTAGCGATACTGATAGTATCGTCGACCAGGGGAGGTTCGGTGACCGACCGCACGACAGGCTCCTCGACAGCACCTGCAGCCCCAACTCGCCGGCGTGACAGCCCTTCCGCCGATCCCGCACACAGCCGCGAGTACAGCGCCCGGCTGGCAGCGCTGGGCCGATTCACAGTGCGGCACAAAGCATTAACCATCGGGGTGTGGATCGGCGCCGCCATCATCCTGGCGCTGCTGTTCCCGCAGCTGGAGACGGTGGTGCGGCAGCAGTCGGTGGATCTGATACCGCGCGACGCCCCGTCCCTGCAGACGGTGGAGCGGATGAGCACGGCCTTCGGCGAGCAAGGGTCGAAAACCGTGCTGATTGTGGCCATGGAAGATCCTGCCGGGCTGACCCCTGCGGCCCAGCAGCGCTACGACCGCCTTCTGGAGCGGCTGCGCGCTGACAGTGAGCACGTGTTGCTGGTGCAGGATCTGCTGGCCGATCCGGTCACGAAAACCCAAGCCGTCAGCGCCGACGGCAAATCGTGGTATCTGCCGGTCGGAGTGACCGGCACGCTGGGTGACCCCACGGCCGCCGAGTCAGTCAAGGCGGTGCGTGACATCACCGCCGAGGTGTTCAGCGACTCCACCACCACCGCGCACGTCACCGGACCGCCGGCGACGTTCAGCGACATGATCGCCTCCGCCGAGCACGATCTGCTGTTGATCTCGATCGCCACCGCCGGCATGATCGCCCTGATCCTGCTGATCGTCTACCGGTCGGTGTTCACCGCACTGTTGCCGCTGCTGGTCATCGGACTGAGCCTGGCCGTCGGGCGCGGCGTACTGTCCGCGCTCGGCGAGATGGGTATGCCGGTGTCCCAATTCACCGTCGCGTTCATGACCGCGATCCTGCTCGGCGCCGGCACCGACTACACCGTGTTCCTGATCAGCCGCTACCACGAGCAGCGCCGCGCACAGGTGCCGGCGGATCAGGCCATCATCCACGCCACCGCCAGCATCGGCCGCGTAATCCTGGCCTCAGCAGCCACTGTCGCACTCGCCTTCCTGGCGATGGTGTTCGCCCGCTTGAGTGTGTTCGCCGCCCTGGGCCCGGCGTGCGCCATCGCCGTTCTCTTCGGTTTCCTGGCCACAGTCACCCTGCTGCCACCAGTGCTGGCGCTGGCAGCTAAACGTGGCATCGGTGAACCCAAATCCGATCGCACCCGTCGCTACTGGAACAGTGTCGCCGTGGCGGTGGTGCGCCGCCCGGTGCCGCTGCTGATCGTCAGCCTCGTCATCCTGCTCGCACTGTCCGCGGTAGCCGTGACCATCAAAATCAGCTACGACGACCGCAAAGGCCAACCTGCCACCACCGCCAGCAACCAGGGCTATCAGCTGCTGGACCGCCACTTCCGAAAAGACGTCGTCATCACCGAATTCCTCGTCGTCGAGAGCCCCACCGACATGCGCACCGGCAAGGGACTGGCCGACCTCGACGAAATGGCGTCCCGCGTCTCCCAGGTTCCCGGTGTCACCAAAGTCTCCGGTGTCACCCGCCCCACCGGGGAACGCCTCGATCAAGCGCAACTGGCCTGGCAAAACGGTCAAATCGGAGACAAGATGGCCGGCGCAGTCGCCGACGGCAACGCCCGCCGAGACGACCTCACCAAACTCACCGACGGCGCCGATCAACTCGCCGGCGGACTGGCCCAACTCGACACCACCGTGCGCACCGCCCTAGCCCCCCTGGCGGGAATCCTCACTCAAGCCCAATCCGCCGGCACTCAGGTCAACCAGTTCCGACCACTGCTGCAACAACTGTCAGCGACCGCCCCTGCGGTCGATCAGGCCATCCAATCCGGCCCAGGACTACGCCCCCTGGCCGACCAGGCACAACACGCGATCACCACTTTGGAGCCGCTCGTGGGTGCCCTCAACACCTCGCCGTGGTGTGCCACCACACCCCAATGCGCCCAGATCCGCGACCAAGTACAGATCCTGATCACACTGCGCAACAGCGGATTCTTCAACCAGATCGCCGACCTCGGCGACCGCTATGACCCCGCCAGCAATGCCACCGTCGCCGGAACACTCACCACCGTCCAGAACGCCGTCACCTCACTCGACAAGGCCTTCGGGGCCCTCGGAAACCCCGCTGACCTGGCCGGCAACCTGCGCCGCCTACAAGACGGGATCGGCCAACTCGCCTCCGGCGCCCAAGCGTTGGCCACCGGTGTGCGCACCCTGGCCGACAGCAACATCGACATGCTCTCCGGGATGAGCCAGATCGCCACCCAGCTACAAAACTCCGCACGCGCGGCCCAGGACTCCGACTCATCAAGCGGTTTCTACCTGCCCGCCAACGCCTTCGAGAACCGCCAATTCACCGACGTCGCCAAGCAATTCCTCTCACCCGACGGCAAAACAGCACGGTTCATGATCGAAACCAGCCACGACCCCTACAGCGTCGAAGCCATGGACCTCGCCAACCGCATCACCAACACCGCCAACACCGCACGGCCCAACACCTCGCTTTCTGACGCCACCGTCTCTGTCGCCGGCTTCCCAGCCGTCAATTCCGACATCCAACGGCTCCTGTGGGCAGACTTCGCCCAACTGGCCCTCGCCACCACCATCATTGTCGGCATCATCCTGGTGCTGCTGCTACGCGCACTACTGGCACCGATCTATCTTCTCGGCACCGTCCTGCTCAACTACCTCGCCTCGATCGGATTCGGCGTCCTGGTATTCCAATTGATCCTCGGCCACGAAATCGCCTGGCCCGTGCCTCTGTTGGCATTCATCATCCTCGTCGCCGTCGGCGCCGACTACAACATGCTGCTCGTTTCCCGGCTGCGCGAAGAATCCGGAAGTAACATCCGCGTCGGAGTCCTACGCACCGTCGCCAACACCGGCGCCGTCATCACCTCCGCCGGCCTCATCTTCGCCGCCAGCATGTTCGGCCTCATGGTCGGCTCAGTGGCCATCATGATCCAAGCCGGCCTCATCATCGGATTCGGACTACTGCTCGACACCTTCCTCGTACGCACCCTCACCGTGCCCGCCATCGCCACACTCCTACGCGAAGCCAGCTGGTGGCCCACCAAACCAAACACCAGCACAACCTGAACACCGCTTCGCGCCGTCGCCCATACGCGGGAAGTCAACAGGCATACGAATCAAAAAGGTGGCGACCGGCTGCCAACCAAACCCGTCAGCGTGGAATTCGCCCCGCCCGAATATGACCCCTACGCCAGTACAGCAGGCCGCTTATCGACGGACGATATTGCGTCCACACCCAATCGGGCACTGCGCAAGACACTGTTCTGCGAGGATTGCGAGGGCAATCAGCGGCATCGGTCCTTGCATTTAGAAGGTGCTCGTGGCCGGCGTCGTTGTAAGGGCGGTGCCGCGGAGTTCGTTATCGCAAGGGTCGCCCGCAGACATGAGCGGTGCAGCGATGCGATGGGTGGCGTCTGAGTCCTGGAAATTCGGGATTGACGGAAATGTTGACGAAACCGTCCGCCAGCAGCTGCTGTTTAACCGATACGCGGCGATGACCGCACAGCCGGGCGACTGAGTCCGAGTCGGACACCGAGGTTGACCACTGATACATCGGCACCTGGAAACTTGGCTCTGTTCACAGACGCAGATATCCACTGCCGAGGCAGCGTCGCTCCGGCGACAGCGATGTCAGTGCGGAGCTGTCGGCCATCAGTGAGACGATCACGATTGCGCCAGACATGCGCCAGGGTTTGGACCCCGCGGCGATACCCCGCCGGAGGCTGAACTCCGCCTATAGGCTTAGGCGCTCGACTGAGGTAGGGGGACACCATGGCACTGACCACCTCGCTGGCGGGTCGAGTCCGGAACACAAGCCTGCCCAAGAGTCACGCCCTGCTACCGCTCCTTGAGGCGATAGTGAACAGCATCCAGTCGATCGACGCACGGCCCAAAGACCCAAACCGTCCAGGGCGGGTCGACGTGAAGGTGCACCGCGACGCCCAGGCGGAGTTTGACTTCGGCGCCGCGGGTCCCGGTCGTGCTCCCATGAAGCCGATCGTCGGATTCACCGTGAAGGACGACGGCGTGGGATTCACGTCGGCGAACCTCTCCTCGTTCGAGACCCTGGACAGCGACTATAAGTCAGACCTCGGCTGCCGTGGCGTGGGACGGCTCCTCTGGCTCAAAGCATTCGACAGGGTATCGGTGCGCAGCACGTACGAGGACGAAACCGGCACACTCCGGGGTCGCCAGTTCAGGTTCTCGATCGACCGCGAGGTTGAGGACGACGGCGATACGGACGGGTTCACACAGCCCGGAGCTGAAGTGCACCTCGATGGGTTCAAGAAGACGTTTCAGCAGTACGCGCCGAAGGGTGTCGATGCCATTGCGCGTGAGGTGCTCGAACACTGCATCTGGTACTTCCTCCGGCCCGGAGGCGCGCCCGTGGTGGTGGTCGCGGACGACGACGAGGCGGTGTCCCTGGCCGACCTGATGGACGAGTTCGTGGACTCAAAGATGTCGTCGTCAACAATCGAGGTCGAGGGGCAACGGTTCGACATGCTGAACCTGCGCCTCAAGCCTTCCGCGCGCACCTCCGTCCCTCGCCTCCACTGGTGCGCGGCGAGCCGTGTCGTCATCGAAGAGAACTTGAACGGGAAGGTCCCAGGGCTTCATGGCAGGCTCAAGGACGGGGAGTCCGGTGAGTTCGTCTACGCGTGTTACCTGACGTCGGGCTACCTCGACGAACGCGTTCGGTCCGACCGGACGGCGTTCGATATCGCCGACCGTATTGAGGGCGACCAGCTCGGCGACGACCTCGCGCTGGACGACATCCGGGCTGCCGTGCTCCAGGAAATCGGGAACATGCTGAAGGAGCCGCTTGATTCAGCCCGCACACAAGGCAAGCAGCGGGTCCACGACTTCGTGAGCACACGCGCCCCGCGGTACCGGCCGGTGCTGGCCAGGATCGAGGAGCGCGGCATTACGGTCGACCCCTCGGTGAAGGATCAGGACCTCGAGCTCCAGCTCCATGGGCATCTACAGAAGATCGAGGCGGAAGCGTTCGTGCAGGGCCAGCAGATCTCCGCAGAGGCCGATTCCGAGCCGGCGGAGGATTACGCGGAACGTCTTGCTGCGTACCTCAGCACCGTCAGCGAGATCAATCAATCTGACCTGGCCGCATACGTGTCACGCCGCCGGACGGTACTGGATCTACTCGCGCGTCTGATCCGGGCGGACACGGACGGGAAATACAGCCGCGAAGACGCAATCCATTCACTGATCATCCCGATGCGAACGGAGTCCAACGACATCGCCACCGACGCGTCCAACCTGTGGATCATCGACGAGCGACTTGCCTTCCACGACTACCTCGCCTCTGATAAGACGCTCAAGAGCATGCCGATCACTGGGGACGAGTCCACCAAAGAGCCCGACATCCTCGCGACGCGGCTCGTCGACTCACCTGTACTCGCAGCTGAAGGAGAGAGACTGCCCCTGCCGTCGATCGTTGTGGTCGAGATCAAGCGCCCCATGCGCAAGGACGCCACCGAGGACAAGAACCCGATACAGCAGTGCCTCGACTACGTGAAGAGGGTTCGCGCCGGTGGTGTACTAACGGCGACCGGGAGGCCGATCCCGCCGACTCAGGACCCGCCGGCGTTCTGCTACATCGTCGCGGACCTGACGGACAAGATGATCGAGCGGTGCGAGGTCTCCAACCTGCGGCCGACCCATGACGGCCTCGGATACTTCGGCTTCAACGACAACGCCAAGGCCTACATCGAAGTCATGAGCTTCGACGGGCTGGTCAATGCGGCGACCGAGCGGAACCGCGCCTTCTTCGACAAGCTGGGCCTACCCTCGAGTTGACGACCCTGTAGCCCACGGTCGGGCGGCACCAGCTCTCACAGGCCATCTCCAACGATCCGTCAAACAGACGGATTCGGATGTGTCGTCGGACTCCAAGGACGGCGACACACCATCGCGTCGGTTAACTGGCCGCCGCGAACTTCTCTTGGCGGGCGTTCAGTTGGCGTCGAGTGCGGCATGGGCGCGTTGAAAAGACGGCTCGGGGGATTAGGTGGGCACTCACGCGAACTCGATCGAACCGCAACTAAACATCACCGCGGCATCGAAATCATTGATCCGGCCAATCATTGCTCGGGGTACCGGGACGCGAGCTCCTCAGCCCACTTCCAGGCGTAGCTCTTGTTCTTGCGGAAGCGAACCTTGTTGGCTACCTTTGGTATCCGCGAGATCAACTCCGAGGCTTCAAGATCCCTGATCGGGTCTTGAATGCTGCTCAGATACTCAAATCCCAGTTCGTCAGCGAGCTCGGAGAGGGCGAATTCTTTCCCGCCGCGGGCAATTCCCACCATCACCGACAGACGATGGGCCTGGCCGAACAACACGCGCGACAACTGCCGCAATTCGTTGCTTTCAGCCAGTGACACGGTTAGATCGTAACTGCAGCAATAACTACGCGTGACGCGTAACGCGTAGTAACTTTGAGCGCATGGACCAGCCGCTTCTGACCCCGAATGCGGTCGTACTGGTTGCGGTCGACGCCCTGCGGCGACACGCCGAACAGGTCGGCGCTGAATTACGCCGAGATTCATGGATTCGTCAAGCACTCATCGAGGAAGTGCTGCAGGCGCTTCCCTCCGGCCTTGCTCAACGGGCGTTACGCCGGTTAAAGCCTGACAGTCGCGGGGTAACCGAATCAGCCGCCGATGCCGTCTTCGACGACTTGACGCTGAACGGCTGGCTCGTCCCGAGAGGCGTGAGCCCTCAAGCAACGTGGGAAATCGACAGGAGCCGGCGGGATGAAATCGATGGATTGTCGGCGGCGCTCACCGAGTCAGAGCGGCGAGCAGTGGAGCGAGCAGCTCAGCGGACGATGGCCCTATCTGTCGCCTGGTCGAACAAGCTACGGGCACGGGATGAATCAAGAGCTTCGACATCGAGGTCGGCCAAGCCATAGCGGCGCCATCCATTGCCGCTGTTGATCTGCGTCGATAGACGGAATCCGCCCTTGCGTCGCTGAACGGCCTCAACGCGGACGCGGCGGCCGCGGTGGTGGCGGAACGGCGCTTCCCATCGAAGCGTGTCGGTCTCCGCCCAGTCGATGACACGGGCTCTAGACAGGGCATTGTCCATCTCGCTTGCAGTCTGAAAGCGTTGGCCGGGAACAGAATGCAAGGACTTGTTCAGGATTCGACGCAGTGATCGCGATGCCCAGATGGGGTGGCTACGCTCGGCCATCGACAGCGGAGAGACGCCTCGCAGCAGACGACGCACGACGTCAGACTTAGGGTACGCGTCATAGTCGAATCCGCCTTTGAGCAGCTCGAGCAGCACGAGCCCCATCGGATACAAGTCGCTTGCCCGGGTAAGAATGCCTGTTCCGACCAGTTCGGGCGGGCTGTACAGGGTGGGGATGTCCAGTGCCGGGGTGCGCCCGTCCTCGCCGATGCGGCCTGCGCAACCCAAGTCTCCTACCCTGGCGAGGAATTCGTCCTCGGTCAACAGGATGTTGGGGCTCTTTATGTCGCGGTGCAGGATGCCATGCACCTCGTGGAGGTGTCCCAACCCGCGCAATGCGGCTTGCACGATGCGTACTGTTTCCGTAGGGCCGAATCGCTCGCCGCGGATGAACGCGTCGGTCAGGCTGCCCCGTTTGTAGTACGGGGTGACGATCTCGATCACCCGCATCGGTTGCGGAAAGCCGTCTACAACCGGCGCAGCGAGGATCGGCACCACGTGGTCGTGCCGAATCTGTCGCAGGATTGCTGGCTCCGGCAGCACGTCATCGAGATTTGAGAGGTCGACCCGCTTTCCGACCTGCTCGCACTGCAGATTCTCATCCCACCAGACGCGCACCGGGTTGGAGCCTTCGGGCAGCGTCTGCAGGCACTCGAAGGCCAAACGGAGTGGACGGGAACGCTCGAGGCTCGGGATGTTGGGTTCACTCGGCATCTGAGCAGGCGCCGTCACGTCGTGCCTCCGACCAATGTGTAGGCAGCGGCATACGCCTCAGCCAATCCTGTCGTCCAGAACCTCGGCCGTTGGTCGAAGCCCAGCACGGCGAAGTTGAATGTGCCGAGCGACTTCGGTGGGCAACTGACCGCCGTTCCAATCGTCTCCGTGGTCAGGGTTTCATAGCCGACATTCAGCTCAGCGGCCGCGAACATGACCGCGCAGATCGCTGTTACCCGGGCGTAGACCTGGTTGTACTGCAGATTCCTGAACGCGCGCGTATGGACGAGCCCCACCGCATCTACCCGTGCGGCCTGGAGTTCCTGTTCCACCCGCTTGGCGAGGTCGCGGAGACTCTGCGCTTCGGGCAAGTCTGCAGGCGTCAGCTTAGGAGTCGTAACGGGCACTGGCGTCGCCGGTCCTTCATCGGAGCGTTCCACGACGGCCAGCAGCAGCGTCCCTGCCTCGACGTTGAACCCCGCAGCCCGCACAGATCTATTGTCCATGCCGTCAACCGCTCCGTGGTGCCGACTGGCTAACGAAATGCCACCGTGTTCTGGTCACCGCTCGAGCGAGTAGATGCTGACACGCCACCCCGGCGGGCGCGATCATTCATCGGAAATTTTGATCACTGTCGCGGTAGACGCGACCGCCCTTACTACTAGGAGTCCGGCTTGAGCGGATTGCTTCGACGTGTACGTACGTCTCGCACGTGACGTGCACCTCACACTGCGGGCTCAGAGGATGAAGTGGGACTGCTTGTCCGACTTCTCCTGATCACCAAAGCGTCGGCCATTGTCGATCAACTCCATTCGCTGTGGTCCGCAGTCAGTCCGCAGTTGATTCGCATGCCGTCCGTGACACCCAACCCAACCAACACCGCTGACCTGCAGTTCCTCACGCTGCCCAACGACGTCAACTCAATCAAACTCGCTGGTGTCGTGGTTCGGGACGAAGAGGTCGTGGGTTCGAATCCCGCCACCCCGACATTGCAAGTAAGGCCCTGACCTAGGGAAACCTGGGTCGGGGCCTGCTTGCGTCAGGGCCGCGTCATGCCGCGGCCGCGCTCAGCGGCGGCGCCGCGCGGCGGCGTCGCAGTGGGCAATTGGGCACCCGGGAACAGATGAACGTCACGACTGCGGCGAGTCCGGTGAGCACCGCGGCGGCGATACCGACGCCGGCGTGGATTTCCTGGCCGAGGATGACCGAGGACATCACCAGGACGAACCAGCCGAAGCCCTGCCGGAGCCCGTCGGGGTCGATCATCGTGGTGAGTCGGGCTCCCAGGAAGGCGCCCAGCACTGCCGCGGCAGTCACGGCCCCGGCCAGCTCCCAGTCGATTTGGATGCTGGACAGATACCCGCCCAGCCCGGCGAACGACTTCATCGCGATCACGATCAGCGAGGTACCGACCGCCACCGGCATCGGTAGCCCGCCGAGCAACACCAGCGCCGGCACCACCAAGAAGCCGCCGCCGGCGCCGACCAGACCGGTGACCAGTCCGACCACCGCACCTTCGGCGAGGATCTTCGGCACCGGCAGGCGGTGGCCGTCGACCTGGCCGCCGATGTCCTTGCGGCTGCGCAGCATCGCGACCGCAGTGCCGACCATCATGACCGCGAAGCCGATCAGCAGGACCGGACCGGGGATGAACCGGGCCAGCAGCCCACCGGCATAGGCGCCGACCATCCCGGCCGCACCGAAGATCAGTCCGGTGCGCCATTGCACCCGACCGGCGCGAGCGTGCGAAGCCGCGCCGACAGCGCTGGTGGCACCGACTACCAGCAGCGAAGTGGCGATCGCCTGTTTGGCCTCCATCCCGGCCACGTAGGCCAGCAGTGGCACGGTCAGAATCGACCCGCCGCCGCCGAGCAAGCCCAGCGCGACGCCGACCAAGACGGCCAACACGATGGTCAACGCTGGGGTCATGTCGGGTTCCTCTCACCGGGCTCGAGGGGTTGTCGCCCGGTCTCGGCTCATACCCTTGGGGGTATCTACCGTTTCATGGTATACATACCCCTAGGGGTATAAGCAAGCGAGTCTCCTCCGGCATCCGCGAAAGGACCGTCATCATGAAATTCATCCAGTACTACCTGGACTGCCTGTCGCACGCGTCCTATCTCATCGCCGACGAAAAGACCGGCCGCGCAGTGGTTGTCGATCCGCAGCGGGACGTGGCCGAGTACTTGGCCGACGCCGAGGAACACGGCTACACCATCGAGCTGGTCATCGAGACGCACTTCCACGCCGACTTCCTGTCCGGTCACCTGGAACTGGCCCAGGCCACCGGCGCCAAGATCGTCTACTCCTCGGTCGCCGAGACCGAGTTCGAGTCGATGGGCGTGGCCGATGGTGAACGCCATTCGCTGGGCGAGGTCACCCTGGAGTTCCGGCACACCCCGGGCCACACCCCCGAATCACTGAGCGTCGTGGTCTACGAATATCCCGACGACGAGGTGCCGTACGGGGTGCTGACCGGAGATGCGCTGTTCATCGGTGACGTCGGCCGCCCGGATCTGCTGGCTTCGATCGGGTTCACCCGAGAAGAGCTGGCCGACAAGCTGTATGACTCGCTGCACGACAAGCTGATGACCCTGCCCGACGCCACCCGGGTGTATCCGGCGCACGGTGCCGGTTCGGCCTGCGGCAAGAACCTGTCCACCGAGCTGTGGTCCACGATCGGCGAACAGAAGCAGACCAACTACGCGCTGCGGGCACCCGACAAGGCCACGTTCCTGAACCTGGTCACCGAGGGGCAGCCGCCCGCGCCGAGCTACTTCGGGTACGACGCGATCCTCAACCGCAAGGACCGCGCGCTGCTCGACGAAGCCCGGCCACCGGCCGCGCTGACTTATCAGCAGGTCCGCCAAGCGGTGCAGTCCGGCGCCGTCCTGATCGACGGCCGCAACCCCGAGGAGTTCGCGCAGGGCCACCTGCGGGGTGCCATCAACATCGGTTTGGCAGGTCGGTACGCCGAGTTCGCCGGATCGGTGGTGCCCACCGACGTCGACATCGTGCTGTTCACCGCGCCCGGTCAGGAACTGGAGGCCAAGACCCGACTGGCCCGGATCGGCTTCGACCGGGTGATCGGCCATCTGGATCGGCCGATCCAGGCGTTGCTCGAGCATCCCGAGGATGTGCAGGTCGCCTCCCGGCTCACCGCCCAGGCCTTCGATCAGCGCGCCGCCGAACTGGCCGAACTGCAGGTGGTCGACGTGCGCAATCCCGGCGAGGTCGCCGAAGGAGCCATCCCGGGCGCCGTTTCGATCCCGGTGGGCCAGCTGCCCGCCCGGCTGAGCGAACTGGACCAGGACCAGCGCACGGTCGTGTACTGCGCCGGCGGCTACCGGTCCTCAGCAGCGGCAAGTCTGCTGCGTCGGCGCGGCTCCGGCGACGTCAGCGACATCCTCGGTGGCTATGGCGCCTGGGTGGAATCCCGCCAGAACGCTTGACGGACGGGTCTGCGGGGTGATCCCGGCTTGGCACCGAACTCCGAGACCGACTGGCTGATAGCTGCTTTCTGCGGCGGTACGATCCGAACATGTCGTTGGGGGCGGGCCAATCATTTGCGGGATACACCGTCGTGCGGCAACTCGGAGTTGGCGGCATGGGCGAGGTGTACCTGGCTCAGCACCCACGGCTGCCTCGCCAGGTAGCGCTGAAACTGCTGCGCGCCGACATTTCGGCGGACCCGGCATTCCGCAAGCGTTTCCTGCGAGAAGCCGATCTGGCCTCGAACCTATGGCATCCGCACGTAGTCGGCGTGCTCGACCGCGGCGAGCACGACGGGCAACTCTGGATTTCGATGGACTACGTCGACGGCGAGGACGCCGCCAGCCTGCTGCGCCGCCGGTTTCCCAGCGGCATGCCGTTGGATCTGGTGACCGCGACCGTCACGGCGGTGGCCTCCGCGCTGGACTACGCGCACAAGCGCGGCCTGCTGCACCGCGACGTCAAACCGGCCAACATCATGCTCACCTCAATCGATGATCCGAGCGAGCGTCGAATCATGCTGACCGACTTCGGGATTGCTCGCACCCTGGATGACAAGTCCGGGTTGACCTCGACCAACATGACATTGGGCACCGTCGACTTCGCGGCCCCTGAGCAGCTGACCGGCGCACCGCTGGATGGTCGCGCGGACCAGTACGCGTTGGCGGCGATGGCCTACCAACTGCTCAGCGGCGCGCCGCCGTTTCAGGATTCCAATCCGGCAGTGGTGATCGGTCGGCATCTGAGCGCGCCGCCGCCGCGGCTGTCGAGCGTTCGGCCCGATCTCGCCGAACTCGACCACGTTCTGGCCAAGGGGCTGGCCAAGGAACCGGCGCAGCGCTACGCGACCTGCACCGAATTCGCCAAGGCGCTGGCCCATCCCGTCGAACATCGTTCGACGGCCGCCACCCAGCAGGTGTCGGCGCCCGTGCAGAACTACCCGCCGACCGGCCCGACGGCGCTCAGAGGACCCACCAGTGGACCGCTGGCGTCGACCCCCGGGATGGCGCCCGGCTGGTACCCGGACCCCGGCGGTCAACCAGGCAACCGCTACTGGGACGGGCATGCCTGGCAGTCCGCACCGATTCCCACCTCCCCGCCCGCGCCCCTGGCCATGCCGACCGCCGGTCCGCAGCGGTCCGGCTCGCCGGTGTTGATTCTCTCGATCATCGGTGCCATCGCAGCCTTGGCGTTGATCGGGGTGCTGGTGTTCGTGTTCAGCCAAAAGGACCCGGAAACCACGGCACAGAACGGCACCACCACCGACGCCTCCACCACCGACGTCTCGGAGGATCCGCCCACCACCACCGAAACCCAGCAGCGCGGACTGACGCCCGGGCTCTACCGCGTCACCGAATCATGGGGAACGAACGGGCAATCCGCGGAGTACACCTGGCGCGTGGATACCTGCGGAACCGACTGCATCACGATCACCGACACCACCTACGGCACGCTGGGCGAAGCCCGCGTGGTCGGTACCCAGTACGAGATGCGTCGGATGATCCCCGGCTATGTCCGATGCGACGCTGACGGCTCCGAACACGACGCAAACACGCGCTACGTCTTCAATCTCGACGGCAGCGATGGCGCCATCCTGCTGGATCAGGCCAATCCTTGCGGTGCCGGACCGTTCCGCCCCACCACGTTCGTCGTCGAACCGAAGTGACCGTTCCTGGACCCAGGCTTTCCGGCTTCCGCTACCGGCTCTCCTGACATGCGCCGGCGGTCGGATCTGGATCGCCGAGACCGACCCGTTCTACCTGTGGCAACGACCACCGCGGAGAGAAAAGACGAGCGCCCCGGCTTGCCGCAAGGGGGGGAATGGCAGCAAGGCCGAGGCGTTCGAAACCGACCCGGGGGAAGGTCGTACCGGAAGCTTGACAGACAAAGATAAGAAGAACCTGAGTTTGGCCTGAATGCCAACTTTGGACGGCCACCGGCCGGCCGCTAGGGTCGGCACACGATGAACACCCACCCCAGCTGGATTGCCCAACTGCTGCAATATGAGCGCGACGGCGACGTGTTCACCATGCCGCAGCCGCGCTCCGGGCCCGGAGAACGCCTGTTCGGCGGCCTGATCGCCGCGCAGGCCCTGTGGACGGCCGGCGCCACCGTCGACCGCGCAAAGCATGCACAGTCACTGCACCTGTACTTCGTGCGCGGCGGGGTCTACAGCACCGATGTGCACTACGCCGTCGAACGCACCCGCGACGGCAGGTCCTTCGACACCCGACGCGTCACCGCAACCCAGCACGGCCAGGTCATCTTGGAAATGATCGCCAGTTTTCACCTGCCGGAGACGGGTGCCGACACGCACCCATCGGCGCCGGACCTGGCCGGACTCGCGGAGTCGGTGGTCAAGGAGCCGAGCATCGAGTTCGCCGACCGGTTCGAGTTGCGGGCCATGCCCGACGACGACTCGGTGTTCGCCGTCCCACCGTTTTGGATCCGGACCCGCACCCCGATCGAAGACGACCCGCTGATCCGGGCCTGCACGTTGGCGTTCATGTCCGACTTCGGTCCGGTACCGATCGCCTGCCCGCCCGGGGTGCCACTCACCCCGGATGCCGGCTTCGCTGCCAGCCTGGACCACTCGGTGTGGTTCCACCGGCCGTTCGACCCGCACCAGTGGCATTGCTACGACGTGCGCAACCGCAACAACAGCGACTCCCGCGGCCTGGTGGCCGGCTCGCTCTACGACACCGCAGGCCGATTGATCGCCAGCACCTCCCAGGAAGCGCTGTGGCGGCTGTGAGTCCGGCTGCTACAGCCGGTCCTTGACGAACCCGGAGATCCGGGCGCCGTCGGCCTTACCGGCGGCGATCGCGGTGGCCACCTTCATCACCTGACCCATGTGCCGGCGGTTGGGACGCTCCCCGATCTGCTCGGCCACCTGTGCGATCGCGGTGTTGACCACGTTGGCCAACTCGTCGTCGGACAGCGGGGTCGGGAGGTAGTCGTCGATCACCCGAGCCTCGGCGCGCTCGTTGGCGGCCAGCTCACCGCGCCCGTTGGTGACGTAGATCTGCGCGGCCTCACCGCGCTTCTTGGACTCCCGCGCCAATACCTTGAGCACCTCGTCGTCGGAGAGCTCGCGCGCCGAGGTCCCGGCGACCTCCTCGGACTGGACCGCCGCCAGCACCATCCGCAGGGTCGCGGTGCGCAGTTTGTCGCGGGCCTTCATCGCCTCGGTCAGATCCGCGCGCAAACGTTCCTTGAGCTCAGCCATAGCGACCGACGCTACGCGGCCGGGCTGCGCGACGGTAGCCGATTGGCGGGCTGCCGGGCCGGTTGGTGCGGGCCGGCTCGGCGTCATTTGCCACACTGGTCGGCAACGATGGTTGTGTAGGTGCGACGACAGGAGGCCCGGCCGGTGAGCACGCCCACCCAGCGCCTCCAGCCGGGAATCATCAGTCTGCGTCCGTTGACGCTCGGCGACGTGTTCAACGGCGCGGTCGCGGCGATCCGGGCCAACCCGTGGGCCACCCTCGGACTGACCACCGCGGTGGTGTTGATCGCGCAGACCATCTCGCTGCTGCTGCAGGTCGGGCTGCTGTCCGGGCTCGGTGAACTGGCCGCGCTGCGCGGGGACACCGAATTCCCGGTGGCCTACTTCGGTTCGGTGCTGCTGGGCGCCGCGATCGACGCGCTGACCACGCTGGTGCTGGCCGGGCTGCTGACCATCGTGATCGCCCGCGCGGTCTTCGGTGTCGGCACCTCGATCGCCGAGGCCTGGTCGGCGGCGCGCCCCCGGATTCCGGCCTTACTGGGTGTGGGCCTGCTACTGGCCGGCGGAGTGCTGCTGTTCCTGCTCGCCACCGGCCTGCTGGTCGCGGTCGCCGACGCGGTCGCCGGCCCGGTGGCGGCGGGTGTGGTCGCGTTGCTGCTCGGACTGCCGCTGATCCTCGGACTGGTCTGGCTCTGGGTTCAGGTGATGTTCGCCTCGGTCGCGGTGGTGCTGGAACGCCGCGGGGTGCTCGGTGCCATCACCCGGTCGTTCGCCCTGGTGCGCGGCGACTTCTGGCGACTGCTCGGGTTCCGGCTGGTGACCTGGCTGGTGATCACCCTGGTGGGCACGGCTGTGGCGTTTCCGTTCCTCATCGGCGGGACGTTGGCGATGAACGTCGGTGGCGGCTCCACCGCGGCGATCCTGGTCGGCGCCGCGCTGGCCAGCATCGGTGGGGTGATCGGCCAGATCATCACGGTGCCGTTCGGCGCCGCGGTGATCGTCTTGTTGTACACCGACCGACGGATGCGGGCCGAGGCCTTCGACCTGTTCCTGCTCACCGACCCCGATGCCGCTGCCGCCGTGACCTCCCCCGACGACCTGTGGTTGATCGGGCGCTGAGGAGCGATGGCCGTGCCCTTCGTCGACGTCGACCGCGACACCGCCCACGACGCTGCCCAGCGCGAGTTGGCCAAGCCGATCTACCCGCGCGGGTCGATCAGCCAGCAGATCCAGGAGTGGTTCCAGAACCTGCTGGACCGCGTCGCCGTCACCGCGGCCGAGATTCCCGGCGGGCTGCTGACCATCCTGGTGCTGACACTGCTGGTGGGTGCGGCGGTCGTGCTCGCGGTGCGGCTGGCCCGCCACGCGATGCGTACCGAGCGGGGTGCCGCGATCGGTGCACTGGGCCACCATGAGCTCAGCGCCGCCGACCATCGTGCTGCCGCCGTCGCCAGCGCCGGCACCGGTGACTGGTCGGCCGCGATCCGGCACCGGCTGCGCGCGGTCGCTCGACAGCTCGAGCAGACCGGGGTGCTGGCCGCGGTGCCGGGACGCACCGCCACCGAGTTGGCCCGGGCCGGCGGCGCGGCGCTGCCCCCGCTAACCGGCCAATTCCAGTCTGCGGCAACCATCTTCAACGACGTGACCTACGGCGAGCGGCCCGGCACCGAATCCGGGTACGCCGCGATCGTCGCACTCGACGATCGGCTCCAGACGTCGGCGCCGACGCCGACCACCGTCGGCGCACCGGTTTCGGCCGGACCGGACTGGGCGGAGCTGCGATGACGTCGACGGCGACGGCCACCGGTACCGCCGGCTCGCGGCAGCGTGCCCGGCGCGGCGTGAGGTGGCGCTGGATTGCCTTGGCACTGTTGTTGATCGGTGTGGTCGGCGGGGTGACGGCGTGGCTGACCGCGCCCCGCGACGGTGGCCTGCTGGACCCCGAATCGACCGCGGCCGACGGCGCCCACGCCCTGCTGGCGCTGCTGCGCGATCAAGGCGTCGACGTCGCGATTGCGCACACCGCCGAGCAGGCGTTGCAGCTGGCCGACGCCGACTCCCTGTTGGTGATCGGCCAAACCTTTCACCTGTTCGATGAGGACGCGCTGGCCGCCTTGGCGCAGGCTCCCGGCGACCGGTTGATCATCGCGCCCGCCGCGCGCACCCTCGACGCACTGGCCCCCGAACTCAGTTCCGGCACGGCCGGCACTTTCGGCGGCGAACCCGATTGTGCGCTGCCCGAAGCGAATCGAGCCGGCCGGGTGCAGTTCCGGCTGACCGGCACCTACGAGTCCGATGCGGCGGGACTGCAGAGTTGCTACGACGGTGCACTGGTGCGCTACCGCACCGACGACCGCACCATCACGGTGGTGAGTACCTCGTCGTTCCTGACCAACTCGACCCTGCTGCATGAGGGCAACGCCGCGCTGGCGATGAACCTGGCCGGCGCCCAGCCCCGCCTGGTCTGGTACGCGCCGCAGCGCGCCGAGGCCGCGCGCGACGGCGGCGCCAGCCCGACCGATCTGCTGCCGCCGCAGGTCGGTTGGCTGGTCGCGCAGCTGTGCCTGGTGGTGGTACTGCTCGCGATCTGGCAGGGTCGGCGGCTGGGTCCGCTGGTGGCAGAACGACTTCCGGTGGTGGTGCGGGCTTCGGAGACGGTTGAGGGCCGGGGCCGGTTGTACCGGTCCCGACGGGCCCGGGACCGCGCCGCGGAGGCGCTGCGCGCTGCCGCACTGCACCGACTACTGCCCCGGCTGGGTCTGGGCGCGGGGGCTGCGCCGGCCACCGTGGTGGCCGTGGTCGCGGCCCGGCACCGGGGTGCACCGGACCCAAACATCGTGCAGCACATCCTGTTCGGACCCGCTCCGGCAACCGACGACGACCTGGTTCAACTCGCCCACGCACTCGACGACATCGAAAGGCAGGTCACCCACCCGTGACGCAGCCCCCGCAAACCTCTGCCAATCCGACCGCCGACGCGGACCGGGCCCGCACCGCGCTGATGAATCTGCGCGCCGAGATCGGCAAGGCCGTGGTCGGTCAGGACGCCGTCGTCAGCGGCCTGGTCATCGCCCTGCTGTGCCGCGGCCACGTACTGCTCGAAGGCGTTCCCGGCGTGGCCAAGACGCTGCTGGTGCGGGCACTGGCCGCCGCACTGCAACTGGACTTCAAACGGGTCCAGTTCACCCCCGATCTGATGCCCGGTGACGTCACCGGCTCGCTGGTGTACGACGCCCGCACCGCGGCGTTCGTGTTCCGGGAGGGGCCGGTGTTCACCAACTTGATGCTGGCCGACGAGATCAACCGCACCCCACCCAAGACGCAGGCCGCGCTGCTGGAAGCCATGGAGGAACGTCAGGTCAGCGTGGACGGCGAAAGCCGCGCACTGCCAGACCCGTTCATCGTCGCGGCCACCCAGAACCCGATCGAGTACGAAGGCACGTATCAGCTACCCGAAGCGCAGCTGGACCGGTTCCTGTTGAAGCTCACGGTGCCACTGCCGCCGCGTGACCAAGAGGTCGCCATCCTGAGCCGGCACGCACACGGTTTCGATCCCCGCGACCTGTCGATGATCCAGCCGGTGGCCGGCGTGGCCGATCTACGGGCCGGTCGAGAAGCCGTGCGGCAGGTGTTGGTGGCCGACGAGGTACTCGGCTACATCGTCGACATCGCCGGGGCCACCCGGGTTTCGCCGTCGCTGCAGTTGGGCGTCTCACCGCGCGGCGCCACCGCACTGCTGGGCACCGCGCGGTCCTGGGCCTGGCTGTCCGGCCGCAACTACGTCACACCCGACGACGTCAAGGCGATGGTCCGGCCGACGCTGCGGCATCGCATCGCGCTGCGTGCGGAAGCCGAACTCGAAGGCGCCACCCCGGACGGCGTGCTGGACGGAATCCTGTCGGCTGTCCCGGTCCCGCGCTAGTGGTACTCACCGCCCGCGCCGCGCTGCTGGCCCTGGTGGGCCTGCTGCCGATCGCGTTGTCCCCGGGCCCGGCAACGGCTTTCGTGCTGGTGCTGGTGGTGCTGATCGCACTGATCGCGGTCGACGTGGCGTTGGCGGCCAGCCCGCGCGCGCTGCAGCTGACCCGCTCGGGTGACAGCTCGATCCGGCTCGGTCAGGAGGCGCAGGTGACGCTGCACGCGCACAACAGCGGCCGGCGCCGGATGCGCGGCCGGTGCCGCGATGCCTGGCCGCCCAGCGCGCGCGCCACACCTCGGTTCCACCCGGTGAACATCGGTGCGAGCCAACCTGTTTCGCTGACCACCCGGTTGCGGCCCAATCGCCGAGGGGATCAGGAGGCGGCGGTGGTCACGGTCCGCGCCCTCGGCCCGCTCGGCCTCGCGGGCCGGCAGGGTTCGCAACCGGCACCCTGGACGGTTCGGGTGTTGCCGCCGTTCCTGTCCCGCAAGCATCTGCCGTCCCGGCTGGCCAAACTGCGTGAACTCGACGGTCTGGTGCCGGTTTTGATCCGCGGCCAGGGCACCGAGTTCGACTCGCTGCGCGAGTACGTGGTGGGCGACGACGTCCGCTCGATCGACTGGCGCGCCACCGCGCGGCGCGCCGACGTCGTCGTGCGGACCTGGCGGCCCGAGCGCGACCGCCGGGTGGTGATCGTGGTCGACACCGGGCGCACCTCGGCCGGGCGGGTCGGCATCGACCCGACCTCGGCCGACCCCAGCGGTTGGCCCCGGCTGGACTGGGCGCTGGACGCCGCGCTGCTGCTGGCCGCATTGGCCGCGCGCGCCGGCGACCACGTCGATTTCCTGGCCCACGACCGCAGCACCCGGGCCGCGGTGTTCGGCGCGTCGCGCACCGAGTTGCTGGCGCACCTGGTGCAGGCAATGGCACCGCTGCAGCCCGCGCTGATCGAATCCGACGCCGCGGCCACCATCGCCGCGGTGCACCGACGCACCCGCCGCCGCGCGCTGGTGGTGCTGCTGACCGACCTGAACGCCTCCGCACTCGAGGAAGGGCTGCTGCCGGTGCTGCCCGCGCTGACCGGCAAGCATCAGGTGATCCTGGCCGCGGTCGCCGACCCGCGGATCGACGGACTGGCCGCCGGCCGCAGCGATGCGGCCGCGGTGTATGACGCCGCCGCTGCCGAACGCGCCCGCAACGACCGGGCGGCGATCGCCGCCCGGCTGCGTCGCGCCGGGGTCGAGGTGGTCGACGCGCTACCCGAGGAGTTGGCGCCGGCGCTGGCCGACCGGTACCTGGCGATGAAGGCGGCCGGCCGGCTCTGAGCCGGGCCTCAGGAGGTCGGCACGAAATCCGGCGCGTCCTCGACGTCGCCGGTCTCGTCGGCGGCCGCTGCGCGGCGACCGAAATGCACTATGTAGTACAGGAACGCGACCTCGGCGGCCACCCCGATCGCGATCCGCATCCAGGTGGGCAGCGGCGACGGGGTGACCAACGCCTCGATCAAACCGGAGAGCAGCAGCACGACCACCAGCCCGATCGCCACCGCCACCACGGCGCGGCCGCGCTCGGCCAGCACCTGACTGCGTGGCCGATCCCCGGGGGAAATCACCGACCAGCCCAGCCGCATGCCGACCGCGGCGGCCAGGAACACCGCGGTGAGCTCCAGCAGGCCGTGCGGGGTGAGCAGGCCCAGGAAGATGTCGCCCTTGCCGGCGGCGAACATGAAGCCGCCGGAGATCCCGACGTTGGCGGCGTTCTGGAACAGGATGTAAGGGATCGGCAGGCCGAGCAGCACCGCGAAGGCGATGCATTGCGCGGCCACCCAGGAGTTGTTGATCCAGACCCGCAGCGCGAACGAGGCGGCCGGGTTCTCGCTGTAGTACGACGCGAAGTCGTGGTTGACCAGTTGCTCGATCTCGCTGGGGGTTGCGATCGCGGCCTGCACGTCCGGGCTGTGCGCGATCCACGCGCCGATCGCGATGGCGACCACCAGGAACGCCACCGCCGAGCCCAGCCACCAGCGCCAGGCCTGATACGCCACGACCGGGAAGGACACCGTCCAGAACCGGGCGAACTCCCGCCACAGCGGGGCGTGCGCGCTGGTGACCGCCGAGCGGGCCCGCGCCACCAGGGCCGAGAGCCGTCCGGTCAGAACCGCGTCGGAGGACACCGACCGCAGCATCGACAGATGCGTAGAGACCCGTTGATAGAGCTCCACCAGTTCGTCGACTTCGGCGCCGGACAGTTGGTTGCGCCGCTTGACCAGGGATTCGAGGCGCTCCCAGGTCGGCCGATGAGCCAGCACGAACGCGTCGAGATCCACCCCGGGCATTCTAGTAGCGTCGAGGCGTGGTCAGCCCGTCGCTCTCCCTGCAGCCCACCGCACCCGGCGCGGTGGTCACCGGTGATGCGGTGGTGCTCGACGTGCACATCGCGCAACTGCCGGTGCGCGCGGTGTCAGCGCTGATCGACATCCTGGTGATGATGATCGCCTACATCATCGGGATTCTGCTGTGGGCGCTCACGCTGACGCAGTTCGATCCGGCGTTCTCGGCCGCGGTGCTGATCATCTTCTCCGTGCTGGTGCTGGTCGGCTATCCGATGATCTTCGAAACCGCCACGCGGGGAAGAACTCTGGGCAAGATGGCGATGGGTCTGCGGGTGGTCTCCGACGACGGCAGCCCGGAGCGGTTCCGCCAGGCCTTGTTTCGGGCGTTGGCCTCGGTGATCGAGATCTGGACGTTGTCCGGTTCCCCCGCGGTGCTGTGCAGCCTGATCTCGCCGCGCGGCAAGCGGATCGGTGACGTGTTCGCGGGCACGATCGTGATCAGTGAGCGCGGTCCGCGGCTGGCACCACCCCCGACCATGCCGCCGACACTGGCCTGGTGGGCGAGTTCGCTGCAACTGTCGGCACTGACTCCGGACCTGGCCGAGATCTCGCGCCAGTTCTTGTCCCGGGCCAGTCAAATGCGTCCGGCGGTGCGCGATCAGCTGGCCGCCCGGATCTACCGCGAGGTGGCCACGCGCATCTCGCCGCCACCGCCGCCCGGGGCGCCACCGCAGTTGGTGCTGGCCGCCGTGCTGGCCGAACGACACCGTCGCGAACTCGCGCGCCTGCACCGCCAACTCGGCTCGCAGAGCCCGAGCCCGACGCCGCCGTCGACCTGGGCGTCGACCCCGCCCGCCCCGGCAAACCCGCAGCTCAACACCGGATTCACCCCACCCGCCTGATCTTGTGATTTCGGTGCGCGCAGGGGCGCTGAGCGCCCCTTAGCGCACCGAAATCGCAAGAATTCGTTGCGTCTCGATAGTTTCCGATATATCGTCAACGTATCGGGGCGTGTTCACACCGCCCCATACATCGCCTATCGAGGAGAAACCCATGAACGACTTCTGTCCCCCACCCCCCGGCCCCTTTTCCCGCGGTTCGGGCTTCGGTTTCGGATTCGGGCCCGACTGTGGCCCGCGCGAGCACCGGCCCCCGCATGACCGCGGCGACCACGGCCACCGTCGGCGCGGTGGACCGGGCAATCCGGCCGGCGGGTTCGGCCCGCCACGGCTGGGTTTTTTGGCCGGCATCCCCGCCATGGAGCTCGGAGCC